>NZ_RZPG01000040.1:0-54334 GCF_004022765.1 Mesorhizobium sp. M6A.T.Cr.TU.014.01.1.1 | reverse complement strand
CGGCACCCTCCCCTCAAGGGAGAGGGATATCCGCGTTACTCGAACACGATGCTCGGCACCGCGGCTTCCGCCGCGCCGCGTTCTTCATTGACCCTGTCCCAGACCTTAGAAGCGATGTCGCGGTAGATTTTTGCCTCGGCGCCATCGGGCTTCGAGACCACCACCGGTGTGCCGGCATCCGAGCTTTCGCGGATGCCCATCTCGAGCGGCACTTCGCCGAGGAAGGTGACGCCGAGGCGCTCGGCCTCGCGGCGCGCGCCGCCGTGGCCGAAGATATCGTAGCGCTTGCCGGTGTCGGGGGCGAGGAAGTAGCTCATGTTCTCGACGATGCCCAACAGCGGCACGTCCACCTTCTTGAACATGTTGAGGCCCTTTCGCGCATCGATCAGGGCCAGATCCTGCGGCGTCGAGACGATGACGGCGCCGGCGAGCGGCACCTGCTGGGCCATGGTCAGCTGCGCGTCGCCAGTGCCGGGGGGCATGTCGACGACGAGCACGTCGAGCGGACCCCACTCGACCTCGCGCAGCATCTGCGTCAGCGCCGACATCACCATCGGCCCGCGCCAGATCATCGGCGTCTCCTCATCGACGAGGAAGCCCATCGACATGACCTTCAGCCCGTAATTCTCCATTGGCTTCAGGACCTTGCCGTCGACGGTCTGCGGCCGGCCATGGATGTTGAGCAGCCGCGGCATGGACGGGCCGTAGATGTCGGCGTCAAGCACACCAACCCTCAAGCCGTTAGCGGCGAGGCCAAGAGCGATGTTGACGGCGGTGGTCGACTTGCCGACGCCGCCCTTGCCGGAAGCGACAGCGATGATCGCCTCGATGCCGGGCACGCCGCGTTTGCCCTGGCTGTGCGAGGCCGGAGCATGCGGAGCCGGGCGTGGCGCGGCAGCGGGTGCGGCCGCAGGTGTGGGCCTTGGGGCGGGCCTGGGAGCGGGTCTTTGCGGAACCGGAGCCTCCATGCCGCCACCCTTCTTTTCCGCCGTCAGCGCGACCACGGCGCCGGCGACACCGGGGATCGCCTTGACGACCCGTTCGGCTGCGGCGCGCAACGGCTCCATCTCCTGGGCCCGGGCGGCAGGAACGGTGATCGAGAAGAAGACCTTGGCATCGGCAATGAAAATCTCGGAAACCATGCCGAGGTCGACGATGTTGCCGGTGAAATCCGGCCCATTGACCGTCTTCAGGCGCTCGATGACGATTTCCTTGGTGACGTTTTCCTGGACGGCGGGCATCAGCTTTTCCTCTGCTTTTCCGCATCAGATAATGCAGTTCCCGAACAGAACCAAGCGGCGGAACGGCACGCGCAGTGGCATGGCTTCAAAAACTTGCGTCCACTTGTAGGGATTTGCGTCAATCGAAACGTCTTAGGAAGAGGCACGCCGATCGCGCGAGCTGCGGTCGCCAGAAGGCAAAGCAGCCCTATTTTCCTGCAGGGCTCGGGCGTGCTCGCCAGCAAGGAAGGAGACAATCATGCTCGCAAACAGCAACGCAACGGCCAATCTCGCAGTGAAAGATCTGGCGAAGGCCAGGTCTTTCTATGAGGGAACGCTCGGCCTGACAGAGGTACACAATGAGGGTGGCGAGTTGATCGTCTACAAAAGCGGCGACACCAGCATCAATGTGTACCACTCGAAGTTCGCCGGCACCAACAAGGCAACAGCGGTGACCTGGATGGTCGGCGACGAGATCGACACCGTCGTCAAGGCGCTGAAATCGAAGGGCGTGGTCTTCGAGCACTACGAGATGCCGGGCCTGACGCTGGAAGGCGACATCCACGTCGGTCACGGCATGAAGGTTGCCTGGTTCAAGGATCCGGACGGTAACATCCTGAACCTTGTGGACAGGTAGATTTCGCGCTGCCGCACAATACGATTTCAGGTGCCACTCACGTCACGCCGCCAGGCTGACCGCGAGGTAGGTGAGGGCCGAAATCGCGGCGGTGGCCGGCAGAGTGACAATCCAGGCGATGACGATGTTGCCGGCGATGCCCCAGCGCACAGCCGAGACGCGGCGGGCGGCGCCGACGCCGATAATGGCGCCGGTGATCGTATGCGTCGTCGACACCGGAATGCCGAGCCAAGTGGCGGCGAACAGGGTGATCGCACCGCCGGTCTCGGCGCAGAACCCCTGCATCGGGTTCAGCCGGGTGATCTTCGAGCCCATGGTGTGGACGATGCGCCAGCCGCCGAACAATGTGCCCAGCGCCAGCGCCGCCTGACAGGTGATGACGACCCATAGCGGCACGTAGAAATTCTCTCCGAGCATGCCTTGCGAATAGAGCAGCACGGCGATGATGCCCATGGTTTTCTGTGCGTCGTTGCCGCCATGGCCGAGCGAATAGAGCGAGGCGGAAACGAACTGCATGACGCGGAAAGTGTTGTCCACGGCGAACGGTGTCTGGCGCACGAACGCCCAGGAGACGGTAAGGATCAGGACAAGCGCCAGCAGAAATCCGGTCGCCGGCGACAGGACGATGGCCGCAATGGTCTTGCCGAGTCCGGTCCAGACGATGGCGCCGCCGCCTGCCTTTGCAACGCCGGCACCGACAAGTCCGCCGATCAGCGCGTGCGAGCTGCTGGAGGGGATGCCGACGAGCCAGGTGACGATATTCCAGACAATGGCACCGACGAGAGCGGCGAAGATCACCCCCGGGGTGACGATGCTGGCGTCGATGATGCCCGTTCCCAAGGTCTCGGCAACATGAAGGCCGAAGAACAGGAAGGCGATGAAATTGAAGAAGGCCGCCCACAGCACCGCATAGTGTGGCCTCAGCACACGCGTGGAGACGATGGTGGCGATAGAGTTGGCGGCATCGTGCAGGCCGTTGAGAAAATCGAAGAACAGCGCAACGGCGATGAGCCCGGCCAGCACGGGAAAGGCGATGGCGGCTTCCATTGGCTAAACGTTCTCGATGACGATGCCGCTGATCTCATTGGCGACGTCCTCGAACCGGTCGACCACTTTTTCCAGCTCGCCATAGATCTCGCTGCCGATCAGGTAGGCCATCGGGTCGCTGCGGCCATGCCTCTTGAACAGGTCCTTCAGGCCCTGCTCGTGCAGATCGTCGGCCCGGCCTTCCGCGCGCATGACCTCTTCGGCGATCGCATTGAGGCGCACGCTGTGGGCGCCGATCTTGCTGAGCAATGGGATGGCCTCGGCGACCAGCTTGGCTGCAATAACGATGACGCCGCCCATTTCCTGCATCAGCGGGTCGAATTCCTTCTTGTCGAACAGCTTCACCGTCTTGACGGTCTTGTGCATCATGTCGATGGCGTCATCCATCGACTGGATCAGGTCCTTGATGTCACCGCGATCGAAAGGCGTGATGAACGAGCGCCGCACGGAAAGCAGGACTTCCGCGGTGATGTGATCGGCCTGGTCTTCAAGATCGATGATCTTCTGGCACCAGCGATCGATGTCCTTGCCCTGGAGGAGCTGCTCGAGCGCCTCGGCGCCATCGACCACGGTGCGGGAGTGCTGCTCGAAGAGGTCGAAGAAGCGATCTTCGCGCGGCAGCAGCTTGCGGAACCAGCCCAGCATGTTCGATCTCCCGTGCCCCACGACCTCGCCTTATCCACATAGCGCCGCATGCCGCTGCGGGAAATAGTAAGCCGGCTGAAAGGTGTGGATGCTGCCGATTGCACATGCAGCTTGCGGCGGAAGGCAATTTCCCCGACCTTGGCACTGGACGCACCGGACAGATGGCATGATCGACAAGCTGGAATTCTTCATCGCGCTGGCCAGGGAAGAGCATTTCGGCCGGGCGGCGGAGGTGTGCGGCGTCACCCAGCCGACGCTTTCGGCCGGGATCAAGCAGCTGGAGGGCCAGCTCGGCGTGATGCTGGTATTGCGCGGCTCGCGCTTTCAGGGGCTGACGCCGGAGGGAGAACAGGTGCTGGTGTGGGCGCGCCGCATCGTCGGCGATACCCGCACCATGCGCGAGGAGATGCGGGCGGCGCGTCACGGCCTTTCGGGACGCATCCGCATCGCGGCCATCCCGACGGCGCTGGCCATGGTGGCGCGGCTGACGACACCCTTTCGGGCAAAACATCCCGGCGTGACCTTCTCGGTGCTGTCGCGCACCTCGATCGAGGTGCTGTCGCTGCTCGGCAATTTCGACATCGACGCCGGCATCACCTATCTCGACAACGAGCCACTGGGGCGGGTGACCAGCGTGCCGCTCTATGACGAGCGCTATCAGCTGATCACCGCCGTCGGAAACCCCTATTCCGACCGCGACAAAGTGACATGGGCGGAGCTCAGCCAGCTGCCGCTCTGCCTGTTGACGCCGGACATGCAGAACCGCCGCATCATCGACCAGCATTTGGCCGAAGCCGGCACGCAGGTGCGGCCGACACTCGAATCCAATTCGATGATCGTGCTGTTCTCCCATATCCGTACCGGCAAATGGTCGTCGATCATGCCGCTCAACCTCTCGGAAACATTCGGCTTTTCCGAGCCGATCCGGGCCATACCGATCGTCGAGCCGGATGCCAGCCACACCGTGGGGCTGGTTGCGACGCCGCGCGAGCCGCACACGCCGCTGGTCTCGGCGCTGCTGGACGAGGCGATGGCGCTGGCAGACGATTTCCGCGCCCGCCGTTGAGCTAGAGATTGCGGGATGAGTGGGATCGATAGAAGATTTCTATCGAGCAACGGATCGGCTTTATTGATTTGGCGGGTTTCCTCTGATTTCCTAAACACTTAGCGACATCGCATGTCGTTGCCCAAAAAGAACGTTTCGCACTTTTGGGCGACATGCATTGGATCGCAACGACCAGGGAGGGCGCTGCATGACAATGCAGCCTGCAAGTACCGAGATCGCGTCGCGCACGGCGGCGATCATCCAGGAGCTGAAGGGCCTCGAAGGCCCGCTATTGCCGATCCTCCACGGCATCCAAGAAGAGTTCGGCCATGTGCCGCAGGACGCGCTGCCGGTGATCGCCGAGGCGCTGAACATCTCCAAGGCGGAGGTGCACGGCGTCGTAACCTTCTACCATGACTACCGCAGCCACCCGGCCGGGCGGCATGTGCTGAAGCTCTGTCAGGCGGAAGCCTGTCAGTCGATGGGCTCGGATGCCATTGCCGCCAAGCTCAAGCAATTGCTGGGTATCGGTTTCCACGAGACGGCGCGCGACGGTTCGGTGACGCTGGAACCGGTCTATTGCCTCGGCCTTTGCGCCTGCGCGCCATCGGCGATGCTGGACGGCGCGGTGATCGGCCGGCTCGATGACGAAAAGCTCGACGAGATCGTTGCCGAGGTGCGCTCGTGATCCCGCGCATCTACATTCCGGGAGACTCCGGCGCGCTGGCGCTGGGTGCGGAAAAGGTCGCCAAGGCGATTGAGAGAGAATTGGCCGATCGCGGCATTGAGGCCAAGATCGTGCGCAACGGTTCGCGCGGCGCCTATTTCCTCGAGCCGATGGTCGAAGTGGCAACAACAGACAAGGGCCGCGTCGCCTACGGGCCGGTAAAGCCGTCCGACGTCAAAGGACTGTTCGACAGCGGCTTCCTCACCGGCGGTCACCACAAGCGCTGGCTGGGCGCGCCCGACAAGATCCCGTTCCTGGCCAGGCAGACGCGCCTGACCTTCGCGCGTTGCGGCGTCATCAATCCGCTGTCGCTCGATCACTACAAGGCACATGGCGGGCTGAAGGGCCTGCAGAACGCCGTGGCGATGGCGCCGGCCGACATCGTCAAGCAGGTCACCGAGTCGGGCCTGCGCGGTCGCGGCGGCGCCGGCTTCCCGACCGGCATCAAATGGAAAACGGTGCTCGATACGACGGCCGACAAAAAGTATATCGTCTGCAATGCCGACGAGGGCGACAGCGCCACCTTCGCCGACCGCATGATCATGGAGGGCGACCCCTTCGTGCTGATCGAGGGAATGGCGATCGCCGGCGTCGCGACCGGCGCGACCAAGGGTTTTGTCTATATCCGCTCGGAATATCCGCATGCGGTGGCGATGATGCAGAAGGCGGTCGAGGTCGCCCGCGAGGCGGGCCTGCTCGGCGTCAACGTGCTGGGCTCGCCCAACGCCTTCGACTTGGAAATCCGCGTCGGCGCCGGTGCCTATGTCTGCGGCGAGGAGACCTCGCTGCTCAACAGCCTCGAAGGCAAGCGCGGCGTCGTTCGCGCCAAGCCGCCACTGCCGGCCATCCAGGGCCTGTTCGGCAAGCCGACGGTAATCAACAACGTCATCTCGCTGGCATCGGTGCCTGTCATCATGGACAAGGGTGCTGCCTTCTACAAGGATTTCGGCATGGGCCGCTCGCGCGGCACCATTCCGATCCAGATCGCCGGCAATGTCAGATATGGCGGCCTGTTCGAGGCAGCGTTCGGCATGACGCTTGGCGAGATCGTCGATGACATCGGCGGCGGCACGGCGACCGGACGTCCGGTCAAGGCGGTGCAGGTCGGGGGTCCGTTGGGAGCTTATTTTCCCCGCGCCCTGTTCGACACGCCATTCGACTACGAGGCTTTCGCCGCCAAGGACGGGCTGATCGGCCATGCCGGCATCACCGTGTTCGACGACACCGCCGACATGCTGAAGCAGGCGCGCTTCGCCATGGAGTTCTGCGCCATCGAAAGCTGCGGCAAGTGCACGCCATGCCGCATCGGCTCGACGCGCGGCGTCGAGACGATCGACAAGATCGCCAGGGGTATCGAGCCGGAAAAGCAGATCGAGCTGGTGACAGACCTCTGCAACACGATGAAGTTCGGTTCGCTCTGTGCGCTGGGTGGCTTCACGCCCTACCCGGTGATGAGCGCAATCAACCACTTCCGCGATGATTTCAAGCCGGCGCCGGTCGCCGAAGCAGCAGAATAGGAGTCTCGCCATGGGTCTCGTTCAGGAAATCGACTACGGCACACCGGCCTCGACCTCCGAGAAGCAGGTGACGCTGACGGTTGACGGCTTCACCGTCACCGTGCCGGAAGGCACCTCGATCATGCGCGCCTCGATGGAGGCGGGCATCGCCATTCCGAAACTCTGCGCCACCGACATGGTCGACGCCTTCGGCTCCTGCCGGCTTTGCCTGGTCGAGATCGACGGCCGCAACGGCACGCCATCCTCCTGCACGACGCCGGTGGCGCCGGGCATGGTGGTGCATACCCAGACCGGAAGGCTGAAGGACATCCGCCGCGGCGTGATGGAGCTCTACATCTCCGACCATCCGCTCGACTGCCTGACCTGTGCTGCCAATGGCGACTGCGAATTGCAGACGCAGGCCGGCGTCGTCGGCCTGCGCGACGTGCGCTACGGCTATGAGGGCGACAACCACGTTTTCAAGAAGAACGACGGCGCAGAAAATTTCAAATGGATGGCGAAGGACGAGTCCAACCCGTACTTCACCTATGATCCGTCGAAATGCATCGTCTGCTCGCGCTGCGTGCGCGCCTGCGAGGAGGTGCAAGGCACCTTCGCGCTGACCATCGAGGGCCGCGGCTTCGAAAGCCGCGTCTCGCCCGGCATGCATCAGCTGTTCATCGACAGCGAATGCGTGTCCTGCGGTGCCTGCGTGCAGGCCTGCCCGACGGCGACGCTCTCCGAGAAATCGGTGATCAAGATCGGCCAGCCGGAGCATTCGGTCGTCACCACCTGCGCCTATTGCGGCGTCGGCTGCTCGTTCAAGGCCGAAATGCGCGGCGACGAGCTGGTGCGCATGGTGCCCTACAAGGACGGCAAGGCGAACCGTGGCCATAGCTGCGTCAAGGGACGTTTTGCCTACGGCTATTCGACCCACAAGGAGCGCATCCTCAATCCGATGATCCGCGAAAAGGTCACCGATCCATGGCGCGAAGTGTCGTGGGAAGAAGCGCTCACCCATACCGCCAACGAGTTCCGCCGCATCCAGTACCAGTATGGCCGCACCTCGATCGGCGGCATCACCTCGTCGCGCTGCACGAACGAGGAAACCTATCTGGTGCAGAAGCTGATCCGCCAGGGTTTCCGCAACAACAATGTCGACACCTGCGCCCGCGTCTGCCATTCGCCGACCGGCTATGGTCTTGGCCAGACATTCGGCACTTCGGCCGGCACCCAGGATTTCGATTCGATCGAGAAAACCGACGTGGTGATGATCATCGGTGCCAATCCGACCGACGCACATCCGGTATTTGCGTCGCGCATGAAGAAGCGGCTGCGCAAGGGCGCCAAGCTGATCGTGCTCGACCCGCGCCGCACCGATATCGTGCGCTCGGCCCATATCGAGGCGCAGCATCATCTGCCGCTGAAGCCCGGCACCAATGTCGCCGTGGTCACCGCGCTTGCCCACGTCATCGTCACCGAAGGCCTGTTCGATGAGGCCTTCATCCGCGAGCGCTGCGATTGGGACGAGTTCCAGGACTGGGCGTCGTTCGTGGCGCTGCCAGAAAACAGCCCTGAAGTGGTCGGTCAGCTTGCCAGTGTCGATCCCGAAGAGATCCGCGGCGCCGCTCGGCTGTTTGCCACCGGCGGCAATGGCGCGATCTATTACGGCCTCGGCGTGACCGAGCACAGCCAGGGCTCGACCACGGTCATCGCCATCGCCAACCTTGCCATGGCGACCGGCAATGTCGGCCGGCCGGGCGTCGGCGTGAACCCGCTGCGCGGCCAGAACAATGTCCAGGGCTCCTGCGACATGGGCTCGTTCCCGCATGAGCTGCCCGGCTATCGCCACGTCTCCGGCGACGCGGTGCGCGACATCTATGAGAGCCTGTGGGGCGTCAAGCTCGACGATGAGCCCGGCCTGCGCATCCCCAACATGCTGGACGCCGCCGTCGACGGCTCGTTCAAGGGCCTCTATGTGCAGGGCGAGGACATCCTGCAGTCGGATCCCGACACCAAGCATGTCGCCGCAGGGCTGGCGGCAATGGAATGCGTGGTCGTGCACGACCTCTTCCTCAACGAGACCGCCAACTACGCGCATGTCTTCCTGCCCGGCTCGACCTTCCTCGAGAAGGACGGCACCTTCACCAATGCCGAGCGCCGCATCAACCGCGTGCGCAAGGTGATGGCGCCGAAGAACGGGCTGGCCGACTGGGAAGTGACGCAGAAGCTCGCACAGACGATGGGGCTTGCCTGGAATTACCAGCATCCGTCGGAAATCATGGACGAGATCGCCAAGACGACGCCGAGCTTCGCCAGCGTCTCTTACGACTATCTGGAAAAGATGGGCTCGGTGCAGTGGCCCTGCAACGAGAAGGCGCCGGAAGGCACGCCGATCATGCATATCAGCGGTTTCGTGCGCGGCAAGGGCAAGTTCATCCGCACCGAATATGTTGCGACCGACGAGAGGACGGGACCGCGCTTCCCGCTGCTGCTGACCACCGGCCGCATCCTGTCGCAGTACAATGTCGGCGCGCAGACCCGGCGTACCGACAATATCATGTGGCACAGCGAGGACCGGCTTGAGATCCACCCGCATGACGCCGAAAACCGCGGCCTGCGCGACGGCGACTGGGTCCGCCTGACGAGCCGCTCCGGCGAGACGACGCTGCGCGCGCTGATCACCGACAAGGTGTCGCCTGGCGTGGTCTATACGACGTTCCACCACCCCGACACGCAGGCCAACGTAATCACCACCGACTTCTCCGACTGGGCAACCAACTGTCCGGAATATAAGGTGACGGCGGTGCAGGTAGGCGCGTCCAACGGACCGTCGGAATGGCAGATCGACTATGACGAGCAGGCCCGCAACAGCCGTCGCATCGCGACGCTGGAAGCAGCGGAGTAATCTTTGAGCGCGCGCCGCAAAGCCACGACGCAGATCTCGCGGCTGGCGCACCGCGCCGGCGGCACTGCGGCCGCCAACCGTATGGTGCCGGAAGAGACGCCGGTGGCGTTCTCCTTTGCCGGCACCACTCATGCGGTGATGATGGCAAGTCCCGCCGATTTCGAGGATTTCGCGCTCGGCTTCTCACTGACCGAAGGCATCATCGCCGACCGCCAAGAAATCGCGGCGATCGAAATCGAAGATCACGGCGCCGGCATCGACATCCAGATCAGCTTGAAGGACCAGGCCAATACGCGCTTCGAAGCGCGGCGCAGAAGGCTGGCCGGACCGGTCGGCTGCGGGCTGTGCGGCATCGAATCGATCGAGGAAGCGATGCGCTCGGTCGAGGCCGTCGGTTCGTCAAAACTTACGCTTGCGGCCGAAGATATCATCCGCTCGGTCAAGCTTCTGTCGAGGGTGCAGCCGCTGCACGCCGAGACCGGTGCGGTGCATGCCGCCGGCTTTTACATCCACGGCAAGGGCATCGTCATGGCGCGCGAGGATGTCGGCCGCCACAATGCGCTCGACAAGCTGGCCGGCGCACTGGCCAAAGCCGGCATCGACGGCACCTCGGGTGCCGTCGTCGTGACGTCGCGCGTTTCGGTTGAGATGGTGCAGAAGACGGCGGCGATAGGTGCTGCCTTCATCATTGCCGTCTCGGCACCGACGGCACTTGCCATCCGCACCGCAGAAGAGGCTGGCATGACGCTGGTGGCTCTCGTACGCGGCGATGATTTCGATATTTTCACCCACCCCGAACGGGTGGTTTCTGGAGTTGCCAAGCATGTCGCATGACGAAGGCCACATCATGAGCACCGGCGAGAAGCTGGTCCGCATGGCCAACCAGATCGCAGCCTTTTTTCACTCCAAGCCGCGCGAGGAAGGCATTGCCGGCGTCGCCGAGCACATCAACAAGTTCTGGGAACCGAGGATGCGGCGGCAATTGTTCGAAATGCTGGACAGCGGTGGCGAAGGCTTCAACGAGCTTGTCGTGGCCGCCTCGGTGAGGATCAAGCGGCCGAGTGCGCCGGAGGGCGCAGGTTTTAGCGCGGACGGGAGGGCCGAGATCGCCGCAGCGTCACAGAAATAGGCCAGCAAACGTCTCTTTAGCTGCCGCCGGCTTACATTCAACCTCTCTAAAGTTGCATCTGCCGCAATCCGCGCGCCTCTGCTATGATCCCGCGACCAGAAATCGTCGGGCCGGGCGGACAAACCTCGTGAGGCCGATCGAAACTCGATACGCCCGAAGCGGCGACGTGCGGATCGCCTACCAGGTGGTCGGCCAGGGATCGTTCGATCTCGTTTTCGTGCCGGGCTTCATTTCCAATCTCGATCTGCACTGGGAAGACGAGGGTTACAGCCGTCTGCTGAAACGGCTTTCAGAGTTCTCGCGGCTGATCCTGTTCGACAAGCGCGGCACCGGCCTGTCCGATCGCGTCGATGCGCATCACCTGCCTAGTCTCGAAACCCGCATGGACGATGTGCGTGCGGTGATGGATGCCACTGGCAGCGGCCGTGCGGCATTGCTCGGTGCTTCGGAAGGCGCGCCGATGGCGATGCTGTTCGCCGCCACCTATCCGGAGCGGACCCGGGCGCTGGTGCTCTATGGCGGCTATGCACATTTCCACAAATGGGTGATGCCACCGGAACGCCTCGACGCCTTCATCGAGATGGCGGAGACCGCATGGGGCACCGGCGCCACCTTGCCTCATTTCGCGCCTGGCCGGGTTGACGATTCCCGTTTTGCAACATGGTGGGGGCGCTTCGAGCGGCTATCGGCGAGCCCGACGGCGGCAGCTGCCTTGGCGCGCATGAATGCGGGGATCGACGTGCGCGGCGTGCTGGCGGCGATCAGCGCACCAACGTTGCTGATCCATCGCCGCAACGATGCGCGGGTCGATCCCGACGCCAGTCGTTTCCTGGCCAAAAAGATCCCGAATGCCCGCCTGGTCGTGATCCCTGGCCGCGACCACCCGATTTGGACCGGCGACGTGGACCGGGTGGCCGACCTGATCGAGGAGTTTCTAACCGGCGAGCGCGCTGTCGCCGAGGCGGAGCGCGTGCTAGCCGCACTTCTAGCGACCCGCATCTACGATACCGCGCGCCTCGGCGACCGCATGTGGAGCGAGCGCAGCCAGCGTTTTCAGGAAACTTGGCGGCTGCTGGTCGGGCGCCATGGTGGCCGCTCTGCTGGAACGCATGGCGAGCTGATGATGTCGCGCTTCGACGCCCCGGCGCGTGCCATACGCTGTGCGGCGGCGCTGCGCGACGCGGCACAGAAGATCGGCGTGGCCACAGCGCAAGGTGCGCATGTCGGCGAGATCGAGTTGCGCGGACCGCCGGCGGGGCTGACAGGGCGCGTGACGATGCAGCTTGCCGCCCATGCCGGCAGCGGCGATATCCTCGCGTCCCGGCTGGTCGCCGATCTGGCAACCGGTTCGGGCCTTCATTTCACCGATGCCGGGCGGATCGCGCTTGACGAACTCGATGAGCCGCTCGCCCTGGTGCATGCGACGTCCGAACAGCATCTGGAGCCCGCCTGCCGGCCCAAAGCCCGGATGACCGAGCCGGCAGCGCTGACGGCACGCGAAAGCGAGGTGGTGAGCCTGATTGCCGACGGCAAGAGCAATGCCGCGATTGCCGCCGAACTCAGGCTGAGCGAGCACACGGTCAAGCGCCACGTCGCCAACATATTGCTCAAGCTGGATCTGCCGTCGCGCGCGGCTGCGGCGGCGTTTTCTGCCAGGCACGCTGGCCCGGACGGGCCATGAGAGCCATGGCGCTTTCGGGCGAAGCGGCCACGGAAGCGTAAGCGTATCAATTCTCTCCGCAGGCCAGGCGGATGTCGCCGAGAAAAGGCACCGCGAAGGGAGGATGAAATGTTGAAATGGAAGATCCAATCATTGGTGATGGCAGCAGGCATTGGTGCGCTCCTGACTGTTGCCCCGGCAAAGGCCGAGGATGCTTCGGCAACGGCTGCCTACAAGGATATCCAGGCGACGCTCGGCTCGGTGCCGGACATGTTCAGGACACTGCCGGACGTCGCGGTCGCCGGCGCCTGGGCTGAGATCAAAGGGGTGCAGCTCAACCCGAAAACCGCGCTCGATGGCAAGACCAAGGAGTTGATGGGCCTCGCTGTCGCTGCGCAGATCCCCTGCCAGTACTGCATCTATTTCCACACGCAGGCAGCCAAGCTCAATGGCGCAACCGACGAGGAGATCAAGGAAGCGGTGGCGATGGCCGCGATCGTGCGCCACTGGTCGACGATGCTCAACGGCAGCCAGGTCGATCTCGCGACTTTCAAGCAGCAGGCCGATGAGGTGTTCGCCGCCGTCAAGGCGAAGTCACAGTAGAAAAATCACTCCCCGGCGATGAACGCCGGACAGCGCCGATCAATCAAACGCCCGCTCGTGAAGACGGGCACATGGAGGATACAATGGTGACCAAGACACAGGCCGTGGACGGCGCGGCGATCAAGAAAGCGATCGAAGGCCGTGACGGAAAATTGCTGTCGAGCTTCTTTGCCGACGACGCGCTGGTGCGGGTAATCGACCGCAACAATCCGCCGAGCAAGCCGCGCGAAATCCGCGGGCGCGCGGCGATCAGCACGTTCTGGGACGACATCTGCAGCCGGGCGATGACCCACAAGGTCGACACCACCATCGCCGACGGCGACAACCTCGCCTTCACCCAGGCCTGCGACTACCCGGACGGCACAAAAGTGTTCTGCGCGGCGATGCTGGAGCTGAAGGACGGCCAGATTGCGCGGCAGACCGTCGTGCAGGCATGGGACGAGTGAGGAGGCGGCCATGTTCAGCGCCAGATGGCAGATCGACGCCAAGTTCGGGCACAAGCAGGCAGTGCTCGACTTGTTGAAAAAATGGGAACGCGAGATCGGCTCGCAGGTCGGTCTCGCCGAGCTTGAGTTCCAGATCATGACCGGTTCGATCGGCGCACGGGAGGCGACGGTCGAGTCACACCACCAGGTCGAAAGCCTGGCACAACTGGAGGAATTCTTCGCCAAGATCGGCAAGATCGACGCGCACGCCAAATGGGGGAAGGAGATGGAGCCCTATGTGGTGTCGGGCACCAGCCTGTGGAACATCTATCGCATTGTGGAGTAGCGCTCTTCTGCCCGTTAACGGGAAGAAGATGCCGGCAGGCAGATAAGGGGCAGCGCCAAGTTGGCAGAAGCTTGTGCTGCCCCTCATCCGCCCTTCGGGCCACCTTCTCCCCGTGAGCGGGGAGAAGGGAAGGCGCTAGCCGTGTGCCACCATCACATGCCGCACGGCGGTATAATCCTCCAGGGCATAGAGTGACATGTCCTTTCCGTAGCCGGACTGTTTCAGCCCGCCATGCGGCATCTCGTTGGTCAGCATGAAATGGGTGTTGATCCAGGTGCAGCCATATTGCAACCGAGCGGCTGTCGCCATGGCGCGCGAGACATCCTTGGTCCACACCGAGGACGCGAGGCCATAGTCGCTGTCATTGGCCCAGCTCACCGCCTCGTCGACTTCGGAAAAGCGAGTGACCGAGACGACCGGCCCGAACACTTCGCGGCGCACGATCTCGTCTTCCTGCAAGGCGCCGGCGACGACCGTCGGCTGGTAGAAGAAGCCGGAGCCCTCGCCCGGCTTGCCACCGGTGGTGATCTCGATGTGCTTCAACTCGGAGGCGCGTTCGACGAAGCTCGAAACGCGGTCGCGCTGGCGGCGTGAGATGAGCGGCCCGATCTCGTTCTCGGTGTCGTCGGGGCGGTTGTACTTGATGGTCGAGACGGCCGAGGAAAGGTCGGCGACAAGCTTGTCGTAGATCTTCTTGCCGGCATAGATGCGACAGGCGGCGGTGCAGTCCTGGCCGGCATTGTAATAGCCGAAGGCGCGCAGGCCGTTGATCACCGCGCCCAGGTCGGCGTCATCGAAGACGATGACCGGCGCCTTGCCACCGAGCTCGAGATGGGTGCGCTTGACCGACTTGGCGGCCGCCTGCAGCACCTTCTTGCCGGTGGCGACATCGCCGGTGATCGAGATCATGTTGATTTTCGGGTGGTTGATCAGCGTGTTGCCGACGCTGTCTCCGCGGCCGAGCACGACATTGACGACGCCTTCCGGCAGGATCTCGGCTAGTATCTTCGCCAGCTTTAGCGCCGTCAGCGGCGTCTGCTCCGACGGTTTGAAAACCACGGTATTGCCGCCGGCGATCGCCGGCGCCAGCTTCCAGGCCATCATCATCAGCGGGTAGTTCCACGGCGCGATCGAAGCGACGACGCCGATGGCGTCGCGCCGGACCATCGAAGTGTGGCCGGGGATGTATTCGCCGGCGACCTGCCCGGGCATCGAGCGGACGGCACCGGCAAAGAAGCGGTAGCAATCGACGATCGCCGGGATCTCGTCGTTGAGCACGGCATTGATCGGCTTGCCGCAATTGAGCGCCTCGAGTGCGGCGAAATCCTTCGCGTCGGCCTCGATGCGGTCGGCGATCTTCAGGAGATAGCCCGCGCGCTGCGCCGGCGTGGTGCGCGACCAGGTGACGAAAGCCTTTTCGGCCGCCAGCACCGCTGCCTCGATCTGCGCCTGGCTGGCTTCAGGCAGGTTGAGGATGGTCGCCCCGGTCTTCGGATTGAGGATCGGCTCCTCGGTCTCGGTGCCCTTCTCGAATTTCGAGCCGATCAGCATCTTTGTGTCCATGGAAGTCTCTCCCTTATGGATTTTTGACGTCATTTGCCCGAACCGGCGATCTGGTCGCCGTCGCGGGTCAGGTAGTAGGCGGCGAGGATGGGCAGCAGCGTCACCAGCACGACAACCATGGCCACGACATTGGTGACCGGGCGCTGGCGCGGACGGATCAACTCCTCCAGCATCCAGATCGGCAACGTCTGTTGCTGGCCGGCGGTGAAGGTGGTGACAATGACCTCGTCGAACGACAGCGCGAAGGCGAGCATGCCGCCAGCGAGCAGGGCGGTGGCGATGTTGGGCAGCACGACATGGCGGAACGTCTGGAAGCCGTCGGCGCCAAGGTCCATCGACGCCTCTATCATCGAGCCGGAGGTGCGGCGGAAGCGGGCGACGGCGTTGTTGTAAACGACGACGACGCAGAAGGTGGCGTGGCCGAGCACGATCGTCCAGAAGGAGAACGGAATCTCGGCCAGCGAAAAGGCCGAACGCAACGCGATGCCCGTGATGATGCCGGGCAGCGCTATCGGCAGGATGACCAGCAGCGAGATGGTTTCGCGGCCAAAGAACCGTGTTCGCGACACGGCGGCCGCGCAGAGCGTGCCGAGGACCAGGGCGACGGCGGTTGAGATGGCAGCGACCCGGACCGACAGCGACAGCGCTTGCCAAACGTCCGGGCGGTTCCAGGTGACAGCGAACCACTGCGTCGTCAGCCCCGGCGGCGGCCAGACGAAGCTCTTTTCCTCGGTCGTGAAGGCATAGATAAAGATCAGGAGGATCGGCAGATGCAGGAACAGCAGGCCGCAGGCGGCGGCGACCTTCAGGCCGAGAGGAGCGGGTTGTGAGCCATCAGAGCGCATCGAAAGCTCCCATGCGCTTGGCGCCCCAGAGATAGAAGCCCATGATGACGATGGGCACCACGGTGAAGGCGGCGGCAAGCGGAATGTTGCCGGCGGTGCCCTGCTGCGAATAGACGGCCTGTCCGATGAACAGCCGCGAGGTGCCGATGATCTGCGGGATGATGTAATCGCCGAGCGTCAGCGAGAAGGTGAAGATCGAGCCGGCGACGATGCCCGGCAGTGCCAGCGGGAACAGCACGTTGCGGAAGGTCTGGCCGGGCGAGGCGCCGAGATCGGACGAGGCCTCGACCAGATTGCCCGGCACGCGCTCGAGTGCCGCCTGCACCGGCAGGATCATGAAGGGCAGCCAGACATAGACGAAGACGATGAAGGTGCCGGTGGACGACACCGACAGCGAATTGCCGCCGACGATCGGCAGCAACAGCCAACCATCAACAAGCCATAGAAGATGCAGCTTGGCGAGCAGCCAGGTCAGGATGCCTTCCTTGGCGAGGATGAGCTTCCAGGCGTAGATCTTGACCAGATAGCTCGACCACAGCGGCAGCATGATGCCGAGATAGAACAGCGCCTTCCAGCGGCCGCGCGCATAGCGCGCCGCGTAATAGGCGATGGGGAAAGCGATGACCGCCGAGGCGAGCGTGACCAGGGCCGCCATCGTCACCGTGCGCAGGATGATGTCGAGATTGGCGGCCTGCAGCAGATCGCCATAGGTCTTCAGCGTGAATTCGCGGTTGATGAGGCCGGAGAATTCGTCGATCGAGAAAAAACTCTGCAAGAGCAGCGCGAACAGCGAGCCGATATAGACGATGCCGAGCCACAGCACCGGCGGCAGCAGCATCAACAGCAGCAGCAGCTTCGGCTTGCGCCAGAAGACGTCGGACAAGGCGCCACGCATGCCGCCGCTTCCCGGCAGGATGGCGGGCGCGGGATTGGAGTTGAGCACGGCGATTGTCATGACGCCGCTCTGTCTTGGCGGAGGAAATATGAGAGGCCGCGATCCTTCGCGCCCCCCTCTGTCCTGCCGGACATCTCCCCCACTTGGGGGGAGATTAGCTGTCGCGACTGCTTTCGCAAATCTCCAACATTGCAGGATTGGCGGCGAGCTCGAAGCTGCCGATCTCCCCCCAAGTGGGGGAGATGTCCGGCAGGACAGAGGGGGGCGCCGTGGAGCGCCTCACTCAGTCCACTAGCTACCTTCAGCGCCATCATCCGGGCTCGTCCATCAGATGCAGATGCTCGCGGTTGAAGGTGAGCATGACCGCCTCACCCTCCCTCGGCAATTTCGCACCCGCTGGCACGATGGCGTGCAGCCTCAGCCCGTCGGCATCGAGCGCCAGTCTTGTCGTGGCGCCGAGATAGTTGGTCGAGACGAGGCGAGCGGCAACGCCGTCGCCCTTGGCCGCTCGACCAATGCGAATGGATTCAGGACGCAGGCTCCCCCAGCGATGCTGGCCGGAATAACGCTGGACGAAATCAGGCGGCAGCACATTGGACGAGCCGACGAAATCGGCGACGAAACGCGTCTTCGGGCGCTGGTAGATGTCCTCCGGCGTGCCGATCTGCATGACCTTGCCGTCGTTGAAGACGGCGACGCGGTCGGCCATCGAAAGGGCCTCGCCCTGGTCATGGGTGACGAAGACGAAGGTGATGCCGAGCGCCTTCTGCAGCGACTTCAGCTCCTCCTGCATGTTCTCGCGCAGCTTGAGGTCGAGCGCGCCAAGCGGTTCATCGAGCAGCAGCACCTTGGGCTGGTTGACCAGCGCGCGAGCGAGCGCGACGCGCTGGCGCTGGCCACCGGAGAGCTGGCCGGGACGGCGGGCGCCGTAGCCCGGGAGCCGCACCAGCGATAGCGCCTCCTCGGCTGCCTTGTGCCGCTCGGCTTTCCCGACTCCCTTGACCATTAGCCCATAGGCGACATTGTCGAGCACGTTCAGATGCGGAAACAGCGCGTAGTCCTGAAACACGGTGTTGACGTTGCGGCGGTAAGGCGGAACGCCTTCGGCACGTTCGCCGAAGATGGAGATCGAGCCCGATGTCGGCTGCTCGAAGCCGGCGATCAGGCGCAGGCAGGTCGTCTTGCCGGAACCGGAAGGCCCAAGCATGGCAAAGAACTCGCCCGGCACGATGTCGAGATCGACCATATCGACGGCGCGCACGCTGCCGAAATGGCGAGAGACTTTGGCGAACGAAACGGCTGGTGTCATGGGCTGTCCCAGGCTGATCAAATTCAGGCGACGGCGCTGCCCTCATCCGCCTGCCGGCACCTTCTCCCCGTATAGTGACAGGGAGAAGGGGGCTTACCTAAACGCCGGCGTCCTCCCTCTCCCGTCGGGGAGAGGGTGAGAGTGAGGGCAGTGATACGTTCTCAGAACGAGTGAGACGAACTCACCGCCCGCCGATGACGCCAATGTAATCCGACACCCAGCGATAGTAAGGCACGCACTGGTCGTTCTGGGTGGCGCATTTCGACACTGGCGTCTTCCAGAACTTGATCTTTTCGAAATTGTCGTAGCCGTTGGTCTTGCAGCCTTCTTCGCCGAGCAGTTCGTTGCCTTTGCAGGCAGCCGGCACCACCGGCAACGAGCCGAACCAGGCGGAAATGTCGCCCTGGACTTTCGGCGACAGCGAATGTTCCAGCCACATATAGGCGCAGTTCGGGTGGGCTGCGTCGGCCTCCATCATGGTGGTGTCGGCCCAGCCGGTGACGCCTTCTTGCGGAATAGTCGAAGCGACCGGTTTCTTGGCGGCAACCAGCGTGTTGACCTGGTAGGGCCATGAACCTGAAGCAACAACGCCTTCGTTCTGGAAGTCGTCGACCTGGATGGCGGCGTCATGCCAGTAGCGTCCGACCAGCGTGCGCTGGACGCGCAGCAGATCTAGCGCGGCCTTGTACTGATCCTCGGTCAGCTCGTAGGGATCCTTGATGCCGAGCTCCGGCTTGTGAAACATCAGATAGTTGGCGGCATCGGCGACATGGATCGGCCCGTCATAGGCCTGGACGCGGCCCTTGTTCGACTTGCCGTCAGGCAAGGTCATCTCCTCGAAGACGACGTTCCAGCTCTTCGGCGCTTCCTTGAACACCTCGGTGTTGTACATCAGCACATTCGGGCCCCACTGGTAGGGGACGCCGTAGTGGACGCCGCCGACCGTGAACCACGGCGCATCCTTGAGCCGGTCGTCGACCGTCTTCCAGCTCGGGACGAGATCGGTGTTGATCGGCTGGACGCGCTTGCCGGCGACGAGGCGCAGCGACGCGTCGCCCGAGGCGGTGACGAGATCGAAGCCGCCCTCATTCATCAGCGCGACCATTTCGTCGGACGTGTTGGCCGTCTTGACGTTGACCTTGCAGCCTGTGTCCTTCTCGAAGGACGTGACCCAGTCGTAGCCCTTGTCAGTTTCGCCGCGCTCGATGTAGCCGGGCCAGGCGACAATGTTGACCTGGCCTTCGCCCTTGCCGAGTTCCTTGACCTGAGCGATCGCCTGGCCGGAGAAGGTCAGCGCGACCGTCAATGCAGTGCATGACTTCAGGAATGAATTCATCGTCGATCTCCCATTTGAGGGGCCGCACTGTCGCGGCGGCTTGGTCCCGACCGTGAAGGTGCTGCGAAATTTCCGGTTTCGCAAATTCATTTATCAGAAAGGCGATATCGGTTTTTCCGATAGATCAGCGGCCAATCTTCTCCGGTCGCTGACGGACCATGCGCTGCGATTGGGCAAGCCCGATGAAGTCGCGTGCGGCCTGCGGCAGGCCGGAGCCGCGCCGCCAGACCATGCCGACCTGCACCACCGGCAAAGAGCCCGAAATATCGCGCGATTCGATGCGGTCGCCTTCGAGCGACCATGGCCGGTAGACGAGGTCGGGCAACAACGCCACACCGGCGCCGGTGGCGACGAGGCTGCGCACCGCCTCGACAGAGCGGGTGCGGAAGGCGACATGCGGCTTGGCGCCGATCGCCGCCAGCAGTTTTCCGGTGTTCTCCTCGATCTCGTCGACGGTCAGCATGATCAGCGGCTCCGAGGCGATGTCGCCAATGCCGATGATGTCGGCGCCGGCCAGCGGGTGGCCGAGCGGCAGCCATAGCCGGTAGGCCGAGACTTCGAGAATTTCCGATTGCAGCGCGGTGCGATCGCGCAGGTTCGAGGTGACCATGACGGCGATGTCGAGCTTGCCTCCGATCAGGAGGTGCTCAAGGTAATCGCCATTGTCCTCGATGGCCGAGACCTCAACGCCCGGGTAGGCACGTCGATAGCGGGCGAGAAGGTCGGACAGCACATAACCGGCGACCAGCGAGGTGACACCGAGCTGGAGCCGGCCGCCTGCGGCCGCTTGCTCGCCGAAGAAGGCGCGGCGCGCATCGGAAACGTCGGCAAGAATCTTTGTCGCGTGGCGCAGGAACTGATGGCCCTTGTGGGTGATGTTCAAGCCGCGCGGGTGGCGCTCGAACAGCTCGACGCCGAGATCGTGTTCCAGTTCCTTGATCGCTTCGGTGACCGACGATTGCGAGATCGACAGGTTCTGCGCAGCACCCGACACCGTGCCTTGTTCGGCGACGGCGATGAAGAACTGCAATTGGCGGATGGTGAAGGCCATGGCCGGACTAAACACGGCGAAGGCGGCGCTGGGAAGTGGGCGACGGGCGCTTGACGACCGCGAGACTCGTAACTAAGTAAGTTACATGAAACGAAACAGCAGACTTTCCTCGACCCTGCACATTCTCGTCCACATGGCCGAGACGCAGGAGCACGCGCTGACCTCCGAGCAGCTCGCCACATTCATCCACACGAACCCGGTCGTCGTCCGCCGGACCATTGCTGGCTTGCGCGACGCTGGCATCGTCACCTCGTCGCGCGGCCATGGCGGCGGCTGGCAGCTTGGCCGTGCGCCCGAGAAAATCTCGCTGGCCGAGATCAGCGCCGCCCTTGGCGAAACGCTGCTGCCGTTCGGCACCGAGCCGGAAAGTCCCGGCTGCCTTGTCGAACAAGCGGTGATAGCGGCGCTCGATGATTTTCGCGTCGAGGCCGAGAGGCTGCTGGCGGAAAAACTCAGTCGCATCACGCTCGCCGATCTCGCCGCCGATTTCCACCGCCGTTACGAGTTGATTGGAGTGACCAGCCATGCAGTATGATCTGCCAGCTACGCAGTATGATCTGATCGTCGTCGGCGGCAGCTTTGCCGGCCTGTCCGCCGCCATCCAGGCAGGACGGGCCCGGCGCAACGTCCTGGTGATCGACGCGGGCCAGCCGCGTAACCGTTTTGCCGAACATTCGCACGGGTTCCTGGGACAGGACGGGCGCGCGCCCGGCGCAATCCTGGACGACGCAAGACGGCAGCTGCTGGCCTATCCGACAGCCAGGGTCGTCGTCGGATTGGCGAACAAGGCCGCTGCCGCCGGTTCCGGCTTCGAGATTATGACTGATCGCGGCGAGACATTCGGCGCGGCGCGGCTGGTGCTTGCCACCGGCGTGCGCGATATCCTGCCGGATGTCCCCGGGCTTGCCGAGCATTGGGGAAAGAGCGTGCTGCACTGTCCTTATTGCCATGGTTACGAGGTGGCCGGCGGGACGCTTGGCGTGCTGGCAACCGGCCCGATGGCAGTGCATCAGGCGCAATTGATCGCCGACTGGGGTGACGTCACGCTGTTCGCAAACGGCATGTTCGAGCCGGACGCGGAACAAATGCTTGCGCTGGAAAGGCGGACCGTACGGTTCGAGCCGGCCGGCGTGGCGGGGCTGGAAAAGGATAGTTCGGGCGGGCTGATCGTCAGTCTCGAAGACGGCCGCAAAGCCGGCATCAAGGCGCTGTTCACCGCGCCGCGCAACACCATGGCGAGCCCGCTGGCCGAACAGCTTGGCTGTACTTTCACGGAAGGCTTTCTCGGCCCGGTGATCACCGTCGACGACCGGCAGCAGACGACCGTGCCCGGCGTCTATGCCGCCGGAGATGCGGCACGTTCGATGCACAACATCGCCTTCGCGGTATCAGGTGGCGCCTTCGCGGGCGTATGCGCCCACCAATCGCTGGTTTTCGATTAGATCCCGATCTTGCCATCCGCAATACTGAGCCGTGCGCCGGCCTGGGCAAGGGCCGCGGCGATATCGCGCGGCGGCGGCCGGTCGGTGGCAAGTTCGGAAAAGCCCTCGAAGCCGCAGACCTGAACCAGGCCCTGGCGGCCGAACTTGGTGTGGTCGGTGATGACGAGCGAGCGCTGGCCGCGCGACAGCACCATGCGGGCGATTTCCGCCTCTTCCAGATCATAGTCCATGACGCCCGTGACGGCATCGACCGCACCGGTGGAGATCACCGCATGATTGACGGAAAAGCGGCTGACGAACTCAATGGCCGAGACGCCGAAGGCTGCGCCCGAATCGCTGCGCAATTCGCCGCCGGCCATGTAGACCTTGTTGCCGTTGACGGTGGCCAGCGTGCGGGCGATGTCGGAGGAGTTGGTGACTACCGTCAACCGCCGGTGGCCGAGCAGCTCGCGAGCGAGGAAAGAGGTGGTGGTGCCGGTGTCGAGCATGATCGATTCGCCGTCGCGAATGGTGGCGGCAACCATGCGGGCGATGGCGCGCTTGGCATCGGCATTCTCGCGCATGCGCCGCTCGAATGGCGCCTCGCCGGCCATCGACGGCAGGCCGACGGCGCCATGCATCTTCAGGATCGAACCGTCACTGGTCAGCGGCTTGACGTCGCGGCGCACGGTCTCCAGCGAGACGCCCAGCCGGTCGGCCAGGCTGGCGATAGTGACGGTGCCCTCCTCCTGCAGGAGACGCAGGATTTCGCCATGCCGCTTCGAATGGACCATCGAGCTTCGCCAATCGGATTGTTGCGCTGCTGACCGCTTCTAAGGCAAATTCGCCACAGTACACAAGGAATCCTTGCGAATCCGGGCAAGAAGACAGAAAAAGCCACAAGTTTTCGTTGACAAGCCAGATCACATGGCGCGACACTAGCTAGGTGATAGGCTCGGAACGGCCACGGGAGAACGATGGCAGAGCCGCATCAAAATTCGCTTACCCGAACGTCTGGAAAATCGTCCGGGGCAAGGGATAGGAATTCTTTCGAATCCGCGGGGGCGGATGCCGGCGTCGAAGAACCCGGCACAGGGGCTCGTCGGTGCGGTGCGGGATACCGATCCTGGCATCCCGCACCGACGAGATCTTCGCATTGCTCCCTCCTGCCGGCCGCCATCTTTGTCTCGCCCGCGGCGTCTTGAACCCGCCCAACGAGGGATGAACCTGTGACCGCCGAGGACCGCATCCGCGCGCTGCCCTGCTGGACCGGCAGCATCGAGATCGCTCCGCTGCCGGGCGGCCTGAGCAACGCCAACTATCTGGTCAAGGATGCGGCCGGGCGGCATGTCGTGCGCTTCGGTCAGGACTTTCCGTTCCACCATGTCTTTCGCGAGCGTGAGGTGATGACCGCGCGCGCAGCTCACGCCGCCGGCTTTGGGCCGGCCGTACGCCATACCGAGTCCGGCATCATAGTGACAGAGTATCTCGGCGCCAGGACCTTTGTCGCGGAGGATGTGCGCGCCAATATCGGCCGCGTCGCCGCCCTGATGCGCGGCTTTCATCGGGAGATGCCCAATCATGTCTCCGGCGCCGGCTTCATGTTCTGGGTGTTCCATGTCATCCGCGACTATGCGCGCACGCTGGAGGAAGGCGGCAGCCGCATGCGAAGCGAATTGCCGCGGTTGCTGACGCTTGCGGACGAGCTCGAACGGGCGCAGAAACTGCTGCCGATCGTCTTTGGCCACAATGATCTTTTGCCGGCTAATATTCTCGACGACGGCGACAGGCTGTGGCTGATCGATTTCGAATATGCCGGTTTCAACACGGCGATGTTCGACCTTGCCGGCGTCGCCTCGAACGCCGGCATGAGCGACGAGGAGTCCTTCGCCTTTCTGACCGCCTATTTCATGAAGGAGCCGGACGAGGCGATCCGCCGCTCGCATGCGGCCATGCAATGCGCATCGCTGCTGCGCGAGGCGATGTGGAGCATGGTTTCTGAACTTTATCTCGACGCGCCCGGCATCGACTATGTCGCCTATACCGACGAAAACCTGACGCGGCTCGATGCCGCGCTGGAAAACTACAGAACAAAATACGGACAAAAATCATGACATTGCCCGCCCATGCCGAGATCGTCGTCATCGGCGGCGGCATCATCGGCTGTTCGACGGCCTATCATCTGGCGCGTGACCACAAGGCCGATGTCGTGCTTTTGGAGCAGGGCAAGCTGACTTCGGGCTCCACGTGGCATGCGGCGGGGCTGGTCGGACAGTTGCGCTCGTCGGCCTCCATCACCCGGGTGCTCAAATATTCGGTCGATCTCTACAAGGGGCTGGAGGCCGAAACCGGGTTGGCCACCGGCTGGAAGATGACCGGGTGCCTCAGGCTCGCCACCAATGCCGACCGCTGGATCGAGTATAAGAGGCTGGCGACGACGGCGAAAAGCTTTGGCATGGACATGCAGTTGCTGTCACCGGCCGAGGTCAAGACAATGTGGCCGCTGCTGGAAACAGGCGATCTCGTCGGTGCCAGCTGGCTGCCGACCGACGGCCAGGCAAGCCCTTCCGACATCACGCAGTCGCTGGCCAAAGGCGCGCGCATGCATGGCGCCAGACTGTTCGAGGATGTGCGCGTCACCGGCTTCGATTTGAAGGATGGCCGCATCACCGCGGTAAAGACCAACAGGGGCGATATCGCCTGCGACAAGGTGGTGAATTGTGCAGGGCAATGGGCGCGGCAGGTCGGTGCGCTAGCCGGCATCAACGTGCCGCTGCAGCCAGTGAAGCACCAGTATATAATCACCGAAAAGATCGACGGGTTGGCGACCGATGCGCCGACGATCCGCGACCCCGACCGCCGCACCTATTTCAAGGAGGAGGTCGGCGGGCTGGTTATGGGCGGCTATGAGCCGAACCCGCTAGCCTGGACGACCGAACTACCCGGGGGCGACGTCCCTGCTGACTGGGAGTTCCGGCTGTTCGACGACGATTACGATCATTTCGAGCAGCACATGAACCAGGCGATCGCGCGGGTTCCGGCGCTCGAAACCGTCGGCGTCAAGCAGATGATCAACGGGCCGGAGAGTTTCACGCCCGACGGCAATTTCATCCTCGGCGTGGCGCCCGAATGCGCCAACATGTTCGTCGGCGCCGGCTTCAACGCCTTCGGCATCGCGGCGGGCGGCGGCGCCGGCTGGGTGCTGGCGCAATGGGTGGTCGGCGGCGAGGCGCCATTCGACCTGTGGGTGGTCGATATCAGGCGCTTTTCCGACTTGCACCGCGACCGGCAATGGGTCCGCGACCGCACGCTGGAAGCCTATGGCAAGCACTACACGATCGGCTTCCCGCATGAGGAGTATGTCACGGGCCGGCCGCGGATCGTGTCGCCACTCTATGAACGGCTGCAAAAGCATCGCGCTGTGTTCGGCTCGAAGCTCGGCTGGGAGCGGCCGAACTGGTTCGCGCCCGAAGGTGTCGAGCCGAAGGACATCTATTCGATGGGCCGGCAGAACTGGTTTTCGCCGGTCGGCGACGAGCACCGGCACGTGCGCGAACACGTCGGTATCTTCGACCAGTCGTCCTTCGCCAAATATGAACTGAACGGCGCGGACGCGCTGAAGGCGCTCGACTGGATCTGCGCCAACGACATCAGCAAGCCGGTCGGCCGGTTGACCTACACGCAGCTTCTCAACACGCGCGGCGGCATCGAGGCCGACCTGACCGTGGCGCGGCTCGGCGAAGAACGGTTCTACGTCGTCACCGGCACCGGTTTCAGGACGCATGATTTCTCGTGGATCGGCGACCATGTCGGCAAGGAGCTCGATGTGACGCTCACCGATGTCACCGAGGATTTCGGCACGCTGTCGCTGATGGGACCGCGTGCGCGCGACGTGCTGGCTGCGGTGACCGATGCGGATGTGTCGAACACCGCTTTCCCGTTCGGCCATGTGCGGGAAATCTCCATTGCCACCCACACCATCCGGGCGCTGCGCATCACCTATGTCGGCGAGCTTGGCTGGGAACTGCATGTGCCGATCGCGGCAGCGGGCGAGATTTTCGACACGCTGATGGCCGCAGGCAGGACATACAACATCCGCCCGGTCGGTTACCGGGCGCTGGAATCGCTACGGCTGGAAAAAGGCTACCGCGCCTGGGGCTCCGACATCACACCCAACGACACGCCGCAGGAGGCCGGTCTCGGCTGGGCGGTGAAACTCAGAAAGAACACGGATTTCCTCGGACGTCGGGCGCTGGAAAGCATCAGCGGCGCCGCACCGAAAAAACGCTTTGCCGGCTTTACGGTCGACGATTGCGAGATCGTGCTGCTCGGGCGCGAGACGATATTGCGCAACAACGAGCCGGTCGGCTACCTGACCAGCGGCGGCTATGGCTACACCATTGGCAAAAATATCGGCTATGGCTACGTGCGCAACGCCGATGGCGTCAGCGACGATTTTCTCGCCTCCGGCGATTACGAGCTGGTGGTCGCGATGGAGCGGACACCGGCAAAGATCCACCTCGAGCCGCTTTACGATCCGGCGGGAGAAAAGATCAGAGCCTAAAGCGCGTCGCGTCTGAAGGGATTCATGCGACGCGCTTTAAGTTCTTGTTTTTATGCATGTCGTTATCCCAAAACCGCTGCGCACTTTTGGGCGACATGCATTCGATCAGCTCACGCGCAGAACGAGGCCGCGGCTGGGCACCGTGTCCGCCTCGCCTGGCATAGACACATAGGGCGACGTCTCCTCGGCGCGCGTGACGATGCCTTTCGCCTCGAGCTCGGCAATCCGTGCGGAAAAGCCGGCGTCCCACAGCGTGTTCTTGACCGTCAGCACGATCACCCCGCCCGGCCGGCATATGCGGATCAGTTCGTCCAGCCCCTCTGCGCCGACATGGCCCGAGGTGAAGACGCCGGCCGATATGATCCCGGCATAGGCATTATCCGCGAAAGGCAGCGGCCCGCCGAGCGCCAGGCAGTGAAGCGCCGAATAGACGCCCTTGCGCTCGGCCTTGGCCAGCATGCCCGCCGATATGTCGAGCGCCTCAACATGCGGATAGCCTGTGATGGCAAGCCATTCGCCAATCAGCCCGGTGCCGGCCCCAGCATCGAGGAGCGGTGCCGCGCCGCGCGGCAAATGGCGGGCAAGCAAGGCAAGGCAGATGGTTGGATGGCGGTAACCGGCCGCCAACATGTCGGCGTCGTAGGTGTCGGACCAGCGGTCGTAGAGCGCCGCCACCTCCTCTGGCCGCTGCGCTGCATAGGCTGCGGCGAGCGCACCCTCATTTTTCCTGTCCGCCATCGCAGTCCTATCCGCAAAATCAAGTGCTGCAGCGACCTTTGCGCGTCCAACAGGGACGCACGGCGCTGGAGTGAATCGCATGCCGGCGATGATAGCCAAACGGTGAAATTTGTGGAACCGTCGTCGCCACAAATAAAGACGCGAAAGGGGGCGGAAAGCGATGGTGGACGAGGAAGCACGCGCGGCGCTTGCAGCCATTCCAATGCTGGCCGCCTACGAGGGACCGCTGGAGCGGCTTGGCGGCCTCACCAACCTCGTCTTCAGGGCTGGAGATGTCTGCCTCCGGATTCCCGGCAAGGGCACAGAGGAGTATATCAACCGCGCCAACGAGGCGGTGACGGCACGGGAAGCCGCCAAGGCCGGCGTCAGCCCCGAGGTGCTGCATGTCGACGGCGAGACAGGCGTGATGATGACGCGTTTCGTCGTCGGAGCCGAGACGATGTCGCCGGAAAAATTCAGGACCCGGCCGGGCAGTCCGGCGCGTGCCGGCGAAGCTTTCCGCAGATTGCATACATCCGGCGCCGTGTTTCCCTTCCGCTTCGAGCTTTTTGCGATGATCGACGACTATCTGAAGGTATTGTCGACCAAGGACGTCGCCCTGCCCACCGGCTATCACGACGTGGTACGTGAGGCGGAAACCGTGCGCTCGGCCCTTGCCGCGCATCCCCTGCCCCTCGCCGCCTGCCACTGCGATCCGCTGTGCGAAAACTTCCTCGATACGGGCGACAGGATGTGGATCGTCGACTGGGAATATTCCGGCATGAACGATCCGCTCTGGGATCTCGGCGACCTCAGCGTCGAAGGACAGTTTGATACGGCGCAGGAGGAAGAGATGATGCTCGCCTATTTCGGTGGCGAGCCAACGCCGGCGGAGCGCGGCCGCGTTGTCATCTACAAGGCAATGTGCGACCTGCTGTGGACGCTGTGGGGGCTGATCCAGCTTGCCAATAGCAATCCGGCCGACGATTTCCGCGCCTATGCCGACGGGCGTTTTTCGCGCTGCAAGGCGCTGATGGAGACGCCGGAGTTTTCAAGGCATCTGGCGGCGGTGCGCGCGGGTTAGACCTAATTTACGCCTTTCGGCACGTTTTCGGGCGGCACAGTGTCGACCACCTTCTGGCGATGGAAGATGAACAGGCCGGCCAGCACGATGATGCCCGAGCCGATCAGGATGCGCGGGCCGGGCATGTCGCCGAAGAAGGCCAGCCCGAAGATGACGGCCCACAGCAGCAGGCTGTAATGCAGCGGCGCCAGCGTCGAGGCGGGCGCCAGCTTCAGCGCCCTTGTGATCATCAGATGCGCGCCGCAGGAGACGATGCCGAGAAGCAGCATGGCGCCGAAATCGAGCGAGGACGGCGTCTGCCAGTTGCCGATGGTCAGCACCGCGCCGACTAGCAATGTGCCGATGGTTTGCCAGGTCACGAGCGAGGTGTCGCTGGTGCCGCGCAGCCGCCGGTTGAGGATGATGGCGAAGGCGAATGAAATGCTTCCGGCCAATGCAAAGGTCGACGACAGCGAAAACGCGGCCGAGGACGGTTTGAGCATGATCAGCACGCCGCAGAAGCCGACTAGGATCGCCATCCAGCGGCGCCAGCCGACCTTTTCACCGAGCAACAGATGGGACAAGGCCGCAACGTAGATCGGCCCCGCCATGTAGAAACTCATAACGTCGGCGAGCGGCAGGTAGACGACAGCGGCATAAAACAGCGCCGTGTCGAGCGTTGTCATAACGACGCGCAAGACCTGCAGCTCAGGTCGCTCCATGCGGAACAGCTTGGCCGTACCTTGACGCGCGATCATCGGGCCGAGCACGAAAAAGGCGCCGATCGAGCGGATCAGCACGACTTGGCCGACGGAAAAGCTGGCGACCAGCCATTTGCCCATCGCATCGTTCAACGCAAACAGGAAATCGCCGGCAAGCATCAGCAGAATGCCAGCCAAAAGCACGTTCCTGATCGTCGAATTCTGGGCTGTTGGCTGTGCCATGCCGATGTCGCTTCCTCCCGCATGAAAGCTCGGTGAGCAGCGTCGTAGACGCAAGCAGCCGCTTTGACGAGCGTAAATCGGGAACCCGGCCAGACCAGAGCCGGAAATCGGCTGGGCCTATACTGAAAGTCGCCGATTTGAACGGCCTACTTTGGCCGTGGCCGAAGGATGACCGGCCGATAGATCACGGGCCGGTCCCAGGGATCGAAAGCCGACGCGCTTCTCAGTTCCGCGCGCCGCGCGAGATCGATGCGCTGCAGACATTCCGCGAAGGCATCATTCTTCCTGGCGAAGCCGTAGGACCGGCATTTCGCCTCGTCCGCGGCACGACGGTCTTCTGCCGTCATGCAGCCTGAGATCGCCGCCAACGCGACCACCATCGCCGTCTTGTGCCACATGGTGTCCTCCTCGACATAAAACTGGAGCCTGATTGTAGACTTAAGGTTTGGACCTATCAATCTGATCGAAGCGCGCGGCTTGATGCAGGTTCAATGTCCTATTGGGCCTGCCATTATTGGTCATGAAATGGGCGGGCGATGCCTGCGGTTCACAGTTCCTGGCCGTCCTGCGATCGAGAGTCGCGTTTCCTGCTTGGCCCGCTCGGCCACCACCTTGCCCCTGGCGATGACGCAGAGGCGCTCGGGACGCAGACGCAAGGCCTCGACCGGATCGCCGGCATCGAGGACGACGAGGCTGGCGCGCTTGCCGACCGCCAGGCCGAGATCGTCGAGGCCCATGATGGCGGCGTTGACATTGGTGACCATGTCGAAGCAGCGCGCCATGTCGGCCGGGCTCGACATCTGAGCGACGTGAAGACCCATGAAGGCGACGTCGAGCATGTCGGCGGTGCCCAGCGAATACCAGGGGTCGAGCACGCAATCCTGGCCCCAGCCGACGCGGATGCCGAGGGCAAGCATTTCCTTAACCCGCGTCAGGCCGCGGCGCTTGGGAGATGTGTCGTGGCGGCCCTGCAGCATGATGTTGATAAGCGGATTGGGGATCGCCGAGACGCCGGCCTCGGCGATCAACGGCAACAGCTTCGAGACATAGTAATTGTCCATTGAGTGCATCGAAGTGAGATGCGAGCCGGCGACCCTGCCGTGCAGGCCGAGGCGTTGCGTCTCATAGGCTAGTTGCTCGATATGGCGCGACAGCGGATCATCGGTCTCGTCGCAATGCAGGTCGACCATAAGGCCGCGCTTTGCCGCGATCTCGCACAGTTCCGTCACAGACCGCGTGCCGTCGGCCATCGTGCGCTCGAAATGCGGAATGCCCCCAACGATGTCGACACCTATGTCGAGCGCCCTGATGGTGTTGTCGCGCGCCGTCGGCGAGCGGTAAAACCCGTCCTGCGGGAAGGCGACCAGTTGCAGGTCGATATAGGGCGCGACCGTCTTCTTCACGTCGAGCAGGGCTTCAACCGCCAGCAAGCGGTCGTCGCAGACATCGACATGGGTGCGGATGGCGAGCAGACCCATCGACACCGCCCAGTCGCAATAGGCGAGGGCGCGGTCGCGCACCGCCTCATGCGTCAGCAGCGGCTTCAATTCGCCCCAAAGCGAAATGCCTTCCAGCAACGTGCCAGACGCGTTGATACGCGGGATTCCCAGGGAGAGCGTGGCGTCCATGTGGAAATGTGGATCAACGAAGGGCGGCGAGACCAGATTGCCATGGGCGTCGATCGCCGTGCCCGCGGTGACGTTCAACTCTGGCTCGATGGCCGCGATCGTCTCGCCGATGATGCCGATGTCGGCGATTGTGCCGTCGGGCAGCATGCCGCCGCGGACGATAAGGTCGAAATTCATCTGTCGTCGTCCTCTTTCAGAATCACGTTACAGCGCCGCGCGTCCTCTTGGACGCGCAAAGGACGCTGCAGCACTTTGATTTTGCGCATGATCCCCAGCGAAAATCGAATCCGATTTCCGGGGCCGTGTGCATCGTGGAGCAAAAGACAGGTTGCCGCAGCCGTTTCTTTCCGCGGCAGCGAACAGTTCCATCCGACCACAACTCGCTCTATAAGCCGCCTTTCGTCCATTGAGGCGAATCCGCATCGTGTGTCGCGGCGCAGCGATCGGCTTCGGGCTCAACGCCACATTCGCAACCACGGAAATCCAGTGTGAACTTGAAGTTCCTCAAAGGTGACGAACGCTCGGAAGAGAACCGGCGCCTTATCGTAAGGCTGATCAGGGAATCCTTTCACCAGCACAAGTTTGGATACGGCGCCGCCATACTGTCGATGCTGGTGGTGGCCGCCATGACGGGCGCCAGCGCCTGGATTCTGCGCGAAATCACCAATGAGTTCGTGATCTACAAAAGAGTCGAGCGCATCAACTGGATTGCCGCGGCGGTCGCCGCGATCTTCATCGCCAAGGGCATCGCCAATTTCGTCCAAGCCTATTTCATGAGCCGCGTCGGCAACAGCATCATCGCCGAACGGCAGCGCAAGATCTACGACCGCATCCTGGCGCAAGGCATCGAGTTCTACCATTCGACCTCGTCATCCGACCTGATCACCCGCATGACCAACAATGCACAGGCCGCTCGCAGCGTGCTCGACCTCGTCGTCACGTCCTATGTGCGCGACCTGGTGACGTTGGTTGTCCTGGTGGCGGTCATGGTCTGGCAGCAGCCTGCGCTGTCCCTGATCTGCTTCGTCATCGGGCCCATAGCCATCTACGGCGTCAACCGCATCCTGAAGCGCGTCCGCAAGATCGCCGCGCAGGAATTCCGCTCGCTAGGCCAGATCGTGCAGGTGATGCAGGAAACGGCAATCGGCGTGCGTGTCGTCAAATCGTTCGGTCTCGAAGGCGCGATGCGCAAGCGCATGCACAAGGCGGTGTCGGATGTCGAGAACCGCGCCAACAACATTGCTACACTGGAGGCTGCCACCAGCCCGGTGATGGAAACGCTTGCCGGACTGGCGATCTCCGGCGCCATCCTGGTCAGCGGCCTTCTGGTCCTGCAGGGGGGCCAGATGCCAGGCAACATCATGGCCTTCATCGCGGCGCTGCTGCTTGCCTATGAACCGGCAAAGCGCCTCGCCCGCGTGCGTATCTCGCTGGAAACCGGCATCGTCGGCGTGCGCATGATGTTCCAGCTCGCCGACCGGCCGCTGACGCTGGCCGAAAAGCCGGACGCCAAGCCGCTGCGGCCGGGGCCGGGCGAAATCCGTTTCGACAATGTTAGCTTTGCCTATCCGGAAAGCCCGCCGGTGTTCGAAGGGTTCGACCTGACCCTGGCGGCAGGCAAGATGACGGCGCTGGTCGGGCCATCGGGCGGCGGCAAGTCGACCATCCTCAACCTGATCATGCGTATGTACGACCCGCAGAGCGGCAAGGTGCTGTTCGATGGCCAGGACATTGCGCACGCCACACTCGCCTCACTGCGGCAGAAGATCGCCTATGTGAGCCAGGACACGTTCCTGTTTGCCGGCACGGTGATGCACAACATCCGTCTCGGGCGGCAGGACGCGCCCGACGAGGACGTGATCGCCGCCGCCAAGGCAGCCAACGCCCACAATTTCATCACCGCCATGGCGAATGGCTACGACACGGAGGTCGGCGAGAACGGCGCGCTGCTTTCCGGCGGCCAGCGCCAGCGTATCTCAATCGCGCGCGCCATGCTGCGCAACGCGGAGATCCTGCTGCTGGACGAGGCGACCAGCGCGCTCGATGCCGAATCCGAGGCGCTGTTTCGCGACGCGCTACAGCAGCTGACGGTCGGGCGCACCACCATCGTCATCGCCCACCGGCTGTCGACCGTGCACCAGGCCGACACGATCGTGGTTCTGGAAGCCGGCAAAGTGGTGGAAAGCGGCCCGCACCGGACGCTGCTTAGGCAAGGCGGGCTCTACCAGAAGCTTTATGAATATCAGCTGATGCCGTAGGGCTCTGTTCCCTTCTCCCCTTGTGGAAGAAGGTGGATCGGCGCGCAGCGCCGAGACGGTTGAGGGGTGCTGGACGGAGTGAGGCGCTGGCGTTCCCTGGAACACCCCTCATCCGACCTCGCTTCGCAAGGCCACCTTCTCCCACAAGGGGAGAAGGGAAGAACCGCGCTACTCCGGCACGTACCTCACAGCACCCTTTGCAGCACTGGTTGCCATCGCGGCATAGGCGCGCAAGGCCATCGTCACCTTGCGCTTGCGCTGTTCCACGGGCTTCCAGGCGGCAGCTCCCTTTGCCTCCATCGCCGCGCGGCGGGCGACCAGTTCCGCGTCGTCGACAGCAAGCCGGATGGTACGGTTCGGGATATCGATCTCGATCGTATCGCCCTCCTGCACCAGCCCGATCAGCCCGCCTTCCGCCGCCTCCGGGGACGCATGGCCGATCGACAGGCCGGAGGTGCCGCCGGAGAAGCGGCCATCGGTGACCAGCGCGCAGGCTTTGCCGAGGCCCTTCGACTTGAGATAGCTGGTCGGGTAGAGCATTTCCTGCATGCCAGGGCCGCCACGCGGCCCCTCGTAGCGGATGACGACGACATCGCCGGCCTTGATCTCGTTGGACAGGATCGCTTTGACGCTGGCGTCCTGGCTTTCGAACACTCTTGCCGGGCCGGTGAATTTCAGGATCGATTCATCGACGCCGGCGGTCTTCACGATGCAGCCGTCCAGCGCAAGGTTGCCCTTGAGCACGGCAAGGCCACCGTCCTTGGAAAACGGGTGCTCGGCCGAGCGGATGACACCCTTCTCCCGGTCGAGATCGAGCTCGTCCCAGCGGCGGTCCTGACTGAAGGCGACTTGCGTCGGCACGCCGCCCGGAGCCGCCAGAAAGAAGTCGCGGACGCTTTGACTGGTGGTGCGGGAGATGTCCCAATGGTCGAGCGCTTCACCCAGCGTTCGCGTATGTACAGTCGGCAGGTCGCGATTGATCAGCCCGGCGTTGTCGAGCTGGCCGAGGATCGCCATGATGCCGCCGGCGCGGTGGACGTCTTCCATGTGCACATCGGCCTTGGCGGGGGCAACCTTGCACAGCACCGGCACCTTGCGCGACAGCGCGTCGATGTCGTCCTGGTCGAAGTTGATCTCGCCCTCATGCGCTGCAGCGAGAATGTGCAGCACGGTGTTGGTCGAGCCGCCCATAGCGATGTCGAGCGTCATCGCGTTCTCGAAGGCGCCCTTCGAGGCGATGTTGCGCGGCAGCGCGGTGTCGTCGTCCTGCTCGTAATAGCGCTGGGCGAGATCGACGATCAGATGACCGGCCTCGACGAACAGGCGCTTGCGGTCGGCATGGGTCGCCAGCGTCGAGCCGTTGCCTGGCAGGGAAAGACCCAGCGCCTCAGTCAGGCAATTCATCGAATTGGCGGTGAACATGCCCGAGCAGGAGCCGCAGGTCGGGCAGGCCGAGCGCTCGATGGTCTTGACGTCCTCGTCGGAGATCTTGTCATCAGCGGCCGCGACCATGGCGTCGACCAGATCCAGCGCCTGCGTCTTGCCGGCGAGCACCACCTTGCCGGCCTCCATCGGCCCGCCGGAGACAAAGACGGTCGGGATGTTGAGACGCAGCGAGGCCATCAGCATGCCGGGTGTGATCTTGTCGCAATTGGAGATGCAGACCATGGCGTCGGCGCAGTGCGCGTTGACCATATACTCGACCGAGTCGGCGATCAGCTCGCGCGACGGCAGCGAATAGAGCATGCCGTCGTGGCCCATGGCGATGCCGTCGTCGACGGCGATGGTGTTGAACTCTTTGGCAACGCCGCCGGCCTTTTCGATCTCGCGGGCGACCAGTTGGCCGAGATCCTTGAGATGGACGTGACCCGGCACGAACTGGGTAAAGGAGTTGACCACGGCGATGATCGGCTTGCCGAAATCGGAATCCTTCATGCCGGTGGCGCGCCAAAGGCCACGGGCGCCGGCCATGTTGCGGCCATGGGTTGTGGTGCGGGAGCGATAGGCAGGCATGAATTTTCCTTGGCTGGCTGGCTGCGCTCGATGGGAGCGCGGCGGCGCTGAATTCGGACCGCAGGCGTTATAGACGCTGAAGCCTGGTCTGGCCACAATTTTGCAATGCGCCAGATTTTCCCAAGAAAATTTGATGACACTGTCGGATTGCGCGCCGCCCGGGCGTCCTTTGGCAAACGGCAGGGCAAAGAACACCACCGCCAAGCCGGGCCGTTTCACCGTGATAGCCAACTGCAACAGCCGAGGAGCAAGCAAATGCAAAAGATCACCCCCTGCCTGTGGTTCGACGACCAGGCCGAGGAGGCCATGAACCACTATATGTCCATCTTCAAGAATTCGAAGGTGCTGAGCGTGATGCGCTGGCCCGAGGGCAGCGGCGATAGTGAGGGCAAGGTTCTGGTGACCTATTTCGAGCTCGACGGCGTTCAGTTCCAGGCGCTCAACGGCGGGCCGCAATTCAAGTTCACCGAGGCAGTCTCGCTCTCCATCGACTGCAAGACGCAGGAGGAGGTCGACTATTTCTGGGACAGACTTATCGAAGGCGGTGGCGAGCCCAGCCAGTGCAGCTGGCTGAAGGACAAATTCGGCGTGTCCTGGCAGGTCGTGCCGGAGCAGTTGCCCAGGCTGCTGCTTGATCCCGACCAGGCCAAGGCCAACCGGGTGATGCGGGCGATGATGCAGATGACCAAGATCGACATCGCCAAGATCGAAGAGGCAGCCAGGGGGTGAGTGATCTTCCTTCCCCTTGTCTTGTGGGAGAAGGTGGATTGGCACGCAGGGCCAAGACGGTTGAGGGGTGCTGGACGGAATGAGGCGTCAGCGTTCCCTGGAACACCCCTCATCCGTCGCCTTCTCCCACAAGGAGGGCTTTGCACGGGGAGCGAAGTGGAGTTCGGTGGTCAGTGGGGCCCTTTTTGAAGGCCGGCAGAGCGGTTTTCCGCGGCCCTTACAAGGGGAGAAGGAAAAGCGGCGCAGCTCAGGCTGCCTTGTCGCGGACCTGGTAATCCTTGACCGCGGCGAAGCGGATCGCCTTCCAGCGTTCGGCCTCGTAGTTGAGCGAAAAGGCGTGCTGGGCCAGGAACACCGGGTCGTTGTCGAGGTCGCGGGCGATGTCGCCGCGATGCGCCTCGATGAAGCGATGCACCTCGGCCTTGTCGTCAGCCGATATCCAACGGCAGACGGAAAAGCGCGACATCTCGAAATCGACGGGCAGCGTGTATTCGAAGTTCAGCCGCTCCTTCAGCACGTCGAGCTGCAGCGCACCGACGACGCCGACGATTGCCGGTGAACCGTCCTCCGGCGAGAACAGTTGCACGACGCCTTCCTCGGCCATCTGGTGTAGCGCTTCCTTGAGCTTCTTGGCCTTCATCGCGTCGCCGAGGCGGACGCGGCGCAGGATTTCCGGCGCGAAATTCGGCACACCGCGGAACAGTATCTCCTCGCCCTCGGTCAGCGTATCGCCGATGCGCAGCGTGCCGTGATTGGGGATGCCGACGACGTCGCCGGCAAAAGCCTCGTCAGCAGTGACGCGGGTGCGGGCGAAGAAGAATTGCGGCGCCGACAGGCTCATCGGTTTTCCTGTGCGCACCAGCTTGGCCTTCATGCCGCGCTCGAGCTTGCCCGAGCAGACACGGACGAAGGCGATGCGGTCGCGATGGTTAGGGTCCATGTTGGCCTGGATCTTGAAGACGAACGAGGTCATCTTGTCCTCGGTCGCCTCGACCTTGCGCGTGTCGGCCTCCTGCGCGCGCGGCGGCGGCCCGTAGGCGCCAAGCGCTTCGATCAGGTCGCGCACGCCGTAATTACGCAGCGCCGAGCCGAAATAGACCGGCGTCAGATGACCCTCGCGGAAGGAGTCGATGTCGAGCGGACGGCAGGCTTCGCGCGCCAGCTCCAGCTCCTCGATGAAGGCTTCGCGCTCGTTCTCCGGCAACAGGCCGGCGACGCGGTTGGAATCGGGACCGTTGACCGGCGTGCGCTCCTTCTCGGCATCGCCCTTGCGCACGGCGTTCAGCGCCAGATGATAGGTGCCAGAAAAGGTCTTGCCGCGGCCGATCGGCCAGGTGATCGGTGCGGTGTCCAGCGCCAGCTTCTGCTCGATCTCGTCGAGGATTTCGAACGGGTCGCGGCTTTCGCGGTCCATCTTGTTGACGAAGGTGATGATCGGGATGTCGCGCAGCCGGCACACCTCGAACAGTTTTAGCGTGCGCGGCTCGATGCCCTTGGCGGCGTCGATGACCATGACGGCCGCGTCGACAGCCGACAGCGTGCGATAGGTGTCGTCGGCGAAATCCTCGTGGCCGGGCGTGTCGAGCAGGTTGAAGACGTTGTCCTCATACTCGAAGGTCATCACAGAGGTGACGACTGAAATGCCGCGCTCGCGCTCGATCTTCATCCAGTCCGACCGGGTCTGGATGCGATCCTTCTTGGCCTTGACCTCGCCGGCAAGCTGGATGGCGCCGCCGAACAAAAGCAGCTTTTCGGTCAGCGTCGTCTTGCCGGCGTCCGGATGCGCGATGATCGCGAAAGTACGGCGGCGCGCCACCGCGTTCGTGATGTCTTCAGCCAATTTATGGAATCCCATGTGGTGCGCGGGCTTTTAGCAGCGCTTTTGTGGCCTGTCGAACAGTTTTGGGCGGATGCCCTCACCCGGTCTTGAGATAGGATCGCCGCAACGACATCAGAAGACCCGATTCGACAAAGGACCATCCGTGAACGCAGCCAAGCAAGTCATCGTCGTCGGTGCCGGCATCATCGGCGCGTCCATCGCCTGGCATCTGGCGAAGGCCGGCGCGAACGTGACAATCGTTGCCGACAGCGGCGCCGGCGGCGTCGCCACGCCGAATTCCTTTGCCTGGATCAATGCCAGTTGGGGCAATCCAGAGCCGTATTTCCGGCTGCGCACCCGTTCGATGGCCGAATGGACGCGGCTGGCACAGGACCTGCCGGGCATTCCGCTAGCTTGGTGCGGCGGCCTGTGCTGGGACCTGCCGGCGGCCGAGCTCGAGGCCTATGCCGCCGAGCACTCCGGCTGGGGCTACGGCATCGAGCGCGTCGATCGCACGCGAGCCGCACGCATCGAGGCCAACGTGACCGAGCTTCCCGATTTCGCCCTGTACGTCGCCGAGGAAGGCGTCGCCGAGCCGGTTGCCACCACGCAAGCGCTGCTGGCCGACGCCGAGCGTCTTGGCGTGCGGGTGCTGACTGGAACGGCCGTCATCGCACTGGTGCAGGCCAATGGCAGGGTTGCCGGCGTGGATACGTCAAGCGGACGCATTGCCGCCGACGAGGTGGTGATCGCGGCGGGCGCCGGCTCTCCGGCAATTGCGGCGACGGCCGGGTTAAAACTGCCGATCGAGACGCCGCCCGGCCTGATCGTCCACTCACGCCCCTACGAAAAGCTGCTCAACGGGCTGGTGATCGGCGACCGGCTGCACATGCGCCAGACGGCGGAAGGCCGCATCATCGCCGGCTCGGATTTCGGCGGCGCCGATCCAGGCATGGATGCCGAAGCCACCGCCCGCGAGCTGTTTGCGGCGATGAAGAGCATGTTGCGCGGCGCCGACGGGCTGGAACTGGATTTCCACACGGTCGGTTACCGGCCGACGCCGATCGACGGTTTTCCGATCATCGGGCGCGCTCAGGGCGTCAGCGGGCTCTATGTCGCGGTCATGCATTCCGGTATCACTCTGGCGCCAGCCGTCGGCCTGTTCGCCGCCCGGGAAATCCTCGACGGCGAGCGCGATCCGCTGCTCGAGCCTTATGACCTGGCGCGCTTCGCTCAATAGCCGGGCGGACGGCGAAAACCGCTGCTCAGCAGCGCTATTGCCCTGGCGATGCCGAGCAGCCGCGATTCGGACCAGCGTCTGCCGACCAGCTGCAGACCAATGGGCAGGCCGTCACGATCCTGCGCGTACGGCAGCGAAAGTGCGGGATGGCCGCTGTAGTTGAACACCGCGCCATAGGCCGGCAGCATCCAGTAGCTCTGCTCCCTGTCATCGACCTTGATCGGTATTCCTGGCTCGCAATGCGGAAAGGCCGTGGTCATGGCAACCGGGCACAGCAAGGCATCGCAGCCTTCGAAAAAACGCTCCCAGGCAAGGATTGACTGATCGCGGCGGCCGAGCGCCTCGAACCAGCGCGAGACCGGTGTCGGTTCTTCTGGCGGCTCTGGCTGCGCTGCCTCCAGCATCATGCCGATCAGCGCGCCGCCTTGCGTCAGATCGTCATGCAAGTCGAGCGTCGGGAGTCTTGCTTCCTCGACGGCCGCGCCTGCAGACTGAAGCTCCCTTGCCAGGTTCTCGACAGCGGCCCTGATTTCGCTGGCCACCGGAAAACCCGGAAAGGCCGGCGCGAAAACGATGCGCAGGGTCTTGAGGTCAAGCTCCGGCATGCCCTCGACCGGCACCGGCGCAAGATCGGTGTCGCTGCCATCCGGTCCTGCAATGATCGCCAGGATCAGCGCCAGATCTTCGACATTGCGGGCTAGCGGACCGATGCAGGACATCAGCCGCACGCCGCGCGGTACGCCACCGGGATCGGGGAAGGCGCCGGCTAAGGACACGCGATGCTCTGTCGGCTTGAGGCCGTAGACGCCGCAAAAAGCGGCCGGCAGGCGGATCGAATCCTGCATGTCGGTGCCGACCTCGAACGACGTCATCCCGGCGCAGAGCGCTGCGGCAGCGCCACCGCTGGAACCGCCCGCGGTGCGCGAGAGGTCCCACGGATTATTGGTGCGACCGAACAGCGGATTGTTCGACTGCCAGTCGCCCAGCATCGTTGCGACATTTGTCTTGCCGACCAGCACGCCGCCGGCCGCCTTCAACCTGAGAACGACCGGGCTGTCTTCTCTCGCCACATAGTCGGCAAAGGGCGGAAAGCCTACCGTGGTCTTCATGCCCGATGTTTGGTGCATATCTTTCAGTGTGAACGGCACGCCGTGCAACGGCCCGAGAGCGTCGCCGCGCGCCTGCGCTTCGTCGGCTTTCTCGGCGCGTTGCCGCGGCCCTTCCCTGTCGAGCGTGACGACCGCGTTGACCGCCTCATTGTGCCTGTCGACCTGCGCCAGATGCGCGTCCAGCGCCTCCACTGCGGAAGTCTTGCGGTCGCGAATGGCGGCAGCCAATTCTGTGGTGGAGGAAAAGACGAGGTCTATGACCAATGCTCCCGGCTAGCTGGCAGCGCTCGTCTTACCAAATGGCGGGTTGCGGCGCGGCTTCAAGCCAAGTTCAGCATTCGAGGGCCGGCATCGCTTGATCGGGATTGCGCAGAGCTTAGCCGACCAGCGCCAGCTTCACCGCGACCCGAGAGAGGGGCGAATGCTCATGCCGAGGCAGACCGCTTCGCCTAGACAGGCCGCCGGCCCGCACTTCGCCTCTAACGTCCCCTGTTGTGCGTCCGCTCGTAAAGCTCGCGGATGATCCGGCTTGCCGTAGAATCGAACAAGAACGGCAGGAAGGCGTGAATGAGCGCGGCGAATGCCGCCATGAACAACCGCGACGAGAACCACGCGGCGAAAGCCATGTGGCCGAAATAGGTTTCGCCCACCGATGCCGGATGAGAGGTGAAAAGTCTTGCGAGCCGTGCGGTCATGCTGGTCCCCTTTTCAGCGCGTGAAGTCCCGATCTTTCGCATCTTGACATGCCTCGCCGGTTCATCGGTCCCAAATCATCCTTGTGTTTGGCCAATTATTGGGACAAAATCCCACATGCCGCTGGAAATCGATGAAATCGACCGAAGATTGCTGGGGGAACTGCAACGTGACGGCACGCTGTCGGTCGACCAATTGTCGGAAAGGGTGTCGCTGTCGCGCAACGCCTGCTGGCGCCGGGTCAAGCGGCTGGAAGAATACGGCGTCATCACTGGCCGGGTGGCGCTGGTCGATGCGGACAAGCTTGGCCTTGGCCTCTCGGTGTTCATCCTGGTCCGGACCTCCAATCACGATCCGGACTGGCTGCAAAAATTCCGGGCGGCAGTAACCGGTTTTCCCGAGATCACCGGCGTCTACCGCATGTCCGGCGATCTTGATTATGTGCTGCGTGCCCGCGTCGCCGACGTGAAGGCCTATGACCGGCTCTATCAGCGGCTGATCGCCAAGGTGGCGCTGTCGGACGTTTCGGCCTCCTTCGTCATGGAGGAGATAAAGGAGACGACGATCGTTCCCGTAGAACTGCGCTGAAGCGGAACTGCGCTGAAAGAAAGCCGTTGATAGCATTGCCGCCGAGTTGACCGAATCGGCGTTGATAGCGATAGGATCCGCATCATGCGCGCAGCCATCTACACTTCCTCCGTCATCGGTCCGGCCGTCGGCTTCGTCAGGCTGCCGCATGGCGAAGGCCTGCCGCTTCCCGCCTATGAAAGCGCGGGCGCCGCCGGCATGGATCTGCGCGCCGCGGTGCCGGACGACCGGCCGCTGCTGATCCTGCCGGGAAAACGCGCGCTGGTGCCGACCGGGCTGATCCTGGAGATCCCGGAGGGCGTGGAAGGCCAAGTCCGGCCGCGCTCGGGCCTTGCCTTCAAGCATGGGCTCACTTGCCTCAACACGCCAGGCACCATCGACAGCGACTATCGCGGCGAGGTCAAGGTGCTGCTGATCAACCTCGGCGACGAGGATTTTGCAGTGACGCGCGGCATGCGGATCGCCCAGATCGTCTTCGCCCCGGTGACGCAGGCGACCGTCGAGGAGCGGACATTGGCCGGCGGCACGACGCGCGGCTCCGGCGGGTTCGGATCGACCGGCACGGCCTGATGAGAATACCCAAACTCGTCATCTTCGATTGCGACGGGGTTCTGGTCGACACCGAGAACCTGGCCAATCGGCGCCTCGCCGAATGGCTAACCGCAGCCGGCTACCCGGCAAGCTTCGAACATTGCCGCAAGAATTTCTCCGGCCGCTCCATGGTCTCGGTGCAGAAGGAGGTCGAGGCGACCGGCGTCAGCCTCGGCGCCGATTTCGTCGAACGCTGGAACGCCGGCCTGCCGGACCTGTTCGCGCATGGCGTCGAAGCCGTCCCCTATGTCAGGGAGTTCATCGAAGCCGTGCACGCGGCCGGCATCGCAACGTGCGTCGCTTCATCGGCGCGGGTGTCGAAAATGCACATCACGCTCGGCCAGACAGGTCTGCTGCCGCTGTTCGAGCATGCGCTGTTCAGCTCGACCATGGTCTCGCGCGGCAAGCCGTTTCCCGACCTGTTCCTGCATGCCGCAAGCACGATGGGCTTCGCCCCTGCCGACTGCATCGTCATCGAGGACAGCGTCGCCGGGACGTTAGCCGGCATTGCCGCCGGCATGCGCGTTTATTCCTACCACGGCGACCCGCATACCGATCGCGACGGACTGACTGAGGCCGGCGGCATCCTGTTCGACGACATGCGCGAACTGGCCGGGCTGGTGCCGATCCACTGATCTGATATTCAGGCTTCTTATCCGGCTGTACGCCTCAGCCGTTCGTGCTAGCTTGCGAACGCTCGACAGTGGGAGGCGCCCAGCGCATGAGTTCCATCCTGCTTCGCTTCGTCGTCGCCTGTTTGCTGCTGCCGTGCCTGTGGATGACGGCCGGCGCGCAAGCCGTCAGCTTCCCGGACCTTGGCAGCGCCGTTCCTGGCCACGAGGGCACGACCTATCTCGATCTCGCCAGGATGGTCATTCCCGACCTGGCGGGGGACAAGAACGGCTTCTACCGGGGCTCGATGCCGATCGAGATGCGCCATATCGAGGGCCCGGATCGCGGTGGCTCGCCGCCCGAAACGTCGGGCCTTTCCAATGCCGGCGTGCTCGCCGTCAAGGCCGGCGGCAAGGATCGGCTGGCCATGCTGTTCGACCTTGGCAGCTCGTCGGACAGCGCCGAGGGGTTCGCGGTGCTGGCGCTTTACGATCTTGCCGGCAAGCCGAGACTGCTCGACGCTGTCAATGTCGCCGTCGACCGGAGCACCTCTTTCCGCGATCCGGGCAAGCTGCCGGTTGGACCCGGCGACGACGCCATCATCACCCTGAGCACGCATTTCAATTCGAGCCAGGGCTATGTCAGCACGCCCCTGCTTCTGGTCCGCGACGACAGGTTCGAGCTGATCGATACGATCCAAACATTCGACGAGTCGCTGTGCGCCTATAAGCGCACGCAGGAGCTGGCCTTTCGGACCTTTGCGGACGGCCAGCCCTATGCGGCCATCAAGGCGACGGTGACCGATACCACGGTGCCGAATGGCGAAAGCTGCGACGATCCGGCGCCCAAGGCTTCCTCGCGCGACATTTCCGTCACCTACCATTGGGACGGGGCCGGATACGTCAAGAATTCCGACGCACTGGACAAATTGGCAGGAGAGAACGCCAATCGCTTCTGAACCAACCGCATTCGTTTGCCCGGCGGGCAGTGGCGGGATAAAATGTGCTTCGCACTCTGGGAGCATCCATGGACAAGGGAAAAATCTTTCGCGACCTGCATAGCTCGATTTTCGTCATGCCCAACCCCTGGGATATCGGCACGACGAAACTGCTGGCCTCCTTCGGTTTCAAGGCGCTGGCGACGACCAGCGCCGGCTTTGCCTTTTCGCGCGGCCTGCCCGACGGCGCGGTGACCTTCGAGGCGATGATCCATCACTGCCGCGAGGTGACGGCGGCGACCGGCCTGCCGGTCTCGGCCGATCTCGAGAAGGGCAAGGGCGACAGCGCGACAAGTGCCGCGGAGACTGTCTTCGCGGCCGAGGCGGCGGGCCTCGCCGGCTGCTCGATCGAGGACCACACCGGCGAGCCCGACAAGCCGATCTACGATTTTTCGCATGCCGTCGAGCGCGTCGCCGCTGCAGCGGAGGCGGCACGGGCGCTGAAACACGATTTCGTCTTCACCGCGCGGGCCGAGAATTTTCTGTGGGGCAGGCCCGACATCGACGACACGATCAGGCGGCTGCAGGCCTTCGAGAAGGCCGGCGCCGACGTGCTCTATGCGCCGGGCATCGGCGACATCGAGACGGTGCAGACCGTCTGCTCGGCGCTGACCAAGCCGGTCAACGTCATGGCAAGGCCCGGCTTCACCATCGCCGATCTTGCCCTGGCAGGGGTCAAGCGCATTTCGCTCGGGCCGTGGCTGACCAATTTCGCCTTCGGCATGCTGGAAACGGCGGCGCGCGAGATCCAGCAGGACGGCACTTTCGGCTTCACCCGCGCCGCCATGCCGTTCGGCAAGCTGCAGGCGTTGTTTGCCGAATCCAACGCATGACGCTCACCGTCGTCGACATGCACACCGGCGGCGAGCCGCTGCGGATCGTCACCGGCGGTTATCCGCAGATTCCGAAAGGAACGATCCTGGAAAAGCGCGCCTATGTGCGCGATCACCTCGATCATCTCAGGAAAATCCTGATGTTCGAGCCGCGCGGCCATTACGACATGTATGGCGCGCTGCTGGTGGAACCCGACCTGCCCGGCGCCGACCTCGCCGTGCTGTTCATGCACAATGAAGGCTATTCGACCATGTGCGGCCACGCCATCGTCGCGCTCGGCCGCTACGCCGTCGACGAGGGGCTGGTGGCGCGGCAGGAGCCGGTGACGACGGTCAACATCGAAGCGCCGTGCGGGCTGGTCGTCGCCTCGGTCGAGGTGCAAGACGGCAAGGCCGGTGCGGTGTCGTTCGAAAGCGTGCCGGCGTTTCTGTTCGCCCGCGACCAGGAGATCGAATTGCCGGGCTTCGGTGCGATCGGCTTCGACATCGCCTATGGCGGCGCCTTCTATGCGCTCGCCGATTGCCGCCAGTTCGGGCTGGAGTTCGGCAAGAACCGCGTGCGCGATTTCGTCGATGCGGCGACGGCGTTGACGGAGAAACTGAAGGCCGAGTTCCCGCTGTCGCATCCCGACCATGCCGACCTTGCCTTTCTCTACGGCACCATCCTGACCGACGGACAGGACGTATTTTCCGATGTCCCGACCAAGAACATCTGCGTCTTTGCCGAGGCCGAGGTCGACCGTTCGCCAACCGGCTCGGGCGTCACCGCGCGGCTGGCGGCAATGCATGCCAAGGGCGAAATCGCCGGCCAGACGCGGCTGTTCGAGAGTATTGCAGGCTCGCGCTTTTCCGGCAGCGTGGCGAGGACCGCGAAAGCCGGGCCGCATGACGCCATCATCGCCCGCGTCGGTGGCCGCGCCTACTACTCCGGCCGGGCCGAATTCATCGTCGAGCCCGACGACGAGTTGGGGCGCGGCTTTCTGCTGCGCTAGCGCCGGGGTGTGCTGAGATTCAGGTCAGGCCGCGCTGAGAATGGTGGGCTCCGAGAACCGGAACGCAGCGTACTTTTGGGTACGTGAGTACCGGAAGCGCAGGAAACCGCCATTCGCAAGCCGGCATCACCTGAATATCAGCGCACCCTAAGCCGCTTCCCGCGCTGAGACCGCCTTGTGCAGATGCACCATCATGGCGGCGGCAAACAGCGGTGTCAGAAGGTTGAGCAGCGGCACGGCGAGGAAGGCAGCGACAACCAGCCCGGCGAGAAACACCGTGACAGCATGTTTTTTGCGCAACGCGCGGGCCTCGGCCTCCGGGCGAAAGCGCATGGCGGCGAATTCGAAAAACTCACGCCCCAGCAGATAGCCGTTGACGACGAAGAAGGCGGCGATGTTGATGCCCGGCACCAGCAGAAGCAGCAAGGCCACGATGTTGCCGAGTATGACGACGCCGAAGAAGCGGAAAGCCAGCACCATCGAGCGCAGCGCCGGCGTGGCGCGACCAGGCGGTTCATCGGGATAATCGCTGCGCTCGACCACTTCGGCGACGTCGTCCAGGAACAGGCCGGCGATGATTGCCGTCACCGGCGCGATGAGCAGCGCCAGACCCAGCGCAAGACCGATCCCGGCGACGATGACGCCCAGCCATCCGGCCCATGACGGCAGGCCGGGCAACCATGCGTCGATCCACGGCCAGGCCAGCCATTCGAACAGGCCCTCAATCGCGAACCACAGCGCCGCGAGCGCCAGCAAGGTCAGGCCGAGCGTCTTCACGAACACCGAGCGGAATTCGGGCGAGAACAGCTGGCTGGCGGCGGCGCGGGCGGCGCTAGGGATCACGGCGTTTCCAATTCCATGTTGAACAGGCTCAAACGGGCCCATGGCAAGACATCTGCGAGATAGGCGGAGACACGACAAGTCACAAGCGCCACCACATCCGGCGCCACGCGATTTCGACCCGATTGATAAATTCACGACCTAGGCAAAGCCGCATCAAATCGCTAGACCCGCCCGCGGCCGGCGTGGCAGAAAGCCGGTGGTTCTTTCGCGGAGACATCATTGATGCCGAACTATGACGTGCTTTGTATCGGTAATGCCATCGTCGACATCATCGCCCAGTGCGACGAGGCGTTCCTGGAGACGAACGGCATCATCAAGGGCGCGATGAACCTGATCGACACAAGGCGCGCCGAACTGCTCTACAGCCGCATGGGCCCGGCCATCGAAGCCTCCGGTGGCAGCGCCGGCAACACGGCGGCGGGCGTCGCCTCCTTCGGCGGTCGCGCCGCCTTCTTCGGCAAGGTCTCGAACGACCCGCTCGGCGAAATCTATGCCCATGACATCCATGCGCAGGGCGTTGCCTTCGATACCAAGCCACTCAACGGCGAGCCGCCGACGGCGCGCTCGATGATCTTCGTCACGCCCGACGGCGAGCGCTCGATGAACACCTATCTCGGCGCCTGCATCGAGCTCGGGCCTGAGGACGTCGAGGCCGACAAGGCTTCGGGTGCGGCAGTCACCTATTTCGAGGGTTATCTGTGGGACCCGCCGCGCGCCAAGGAAGCGATCCGGCAGACGGCGAAGCTCGCGCATGCCGCCGGCCGCGAAGTGTCGATGACGCTATCGGATTCGTTCTGCGTCGACCGCTACCGCGACGAGTTTCTGGATCTGATGCGCTCGGGCACCGTCGACATCGTCTTTGCTAACAGCCACGAGATCAAGGCGCTCTACCAGACCGCCTCGTTCGACGAGGCGCTGGCTCAAATCCGCAAGGACTGCAGGATAGCCGCGGTCACCCGCTCGGAAATGGGCTCGGTCATCGTGCGCGGCGACGAGACCGTCACCGTCGACGCGACAAAAATCCGGGAACTGGTCGACACCACCGGCGCCGGCGACCTCTATGCCGCCGGCTTCCTCTACGGCTACACGCAAGGGCGCAGCCTGAAGGAGTGCGGCGATCTCGGCTCGCTGGCGGCCGGACTGGTCATCCAGCAGCTCGGGCCAAGGCCGAGGCAGAATCTGCGCCACGAGGCTGAGCAAGCAGGGTTGATTTAGGTACCCTTTCTTCCTTCTCCCCTTGTGGGAGAAGGTGGATTGGCGCGCAGCGCCAAGACGGATGAGGGGTGTTGGACGGAGCGCCGTCGGCGCCAAGCTGGAACACCCCTCATCCGACCGAGCTGTGCTCGGCCACCTTCTCCCACAAGGGGGAGAAGGGGAATGCGCGCGACGGCTAGACGCCGAATTCGCCGACAACGTCGCCATTGGGCGCGCTGCGCGGTCGAACCGCAACAATTGAAACACTTCAGTCGAGTTTCGGCATTCATCCGAAACAACCGGGAGCGAAAAACCGCGCCATGGAGCGAACCCGTCGGGACGGCTCCGCGGTCGAGGCCGCTAACCAACTGAAGGATCAGGAAGATGTTTACTCCCGTAACAGTCGACGCTTTCAGCGGCGTCGATCCCGGCGCGTTGACACCGACGCAGCACGAAAAGCTCTACACCGGCGCGATGGCTCGCGCGCGTCAGGAAAGATCGGCCGTGCCCGCCAAAGGCATGGCGCGCCTGACATCGATGTTTAGGATCGAAGGTCGTCTCGCCGGCATCGTCCTGCTGCTGGCGACGATCATCGGAGCCATGGCCGTCACCAACGGCGCCCGCGCCGAAGATGGCAAGTTCAAGATAAAGCAAGGTATTTCACAGGCCGTGAAGCAGAACTCGGCGTCGCCGCATAAGCGCCTCGCCCGCGAGCAGTCGCGCCCCAGGATAAATGCGAAAATCAACTGCGCCGTGATTGGCTGCAAAGCCAAGCCGCCGATCCTGAAGCATAGGCCCAAGCTGCATTGCAAGGTGTTCGGATGCAAACCCGGCAAGGACCATGACGGCCACCACGGCAATCACCATGGCCACCACAAGCATGGCTCCTGGGCGTGGGGCGGCGTGACGGTCGTCGCTTCCGACCATGGTGGCTGCGGCTATGAATTCTGGAAATGGAAGACGACCGGCTGGCGCTACTGGCGGCATGCCTATCAGAGCTGCCGCGGCTGGAGATGAGCCGTCCCATCGCTAGGTGAGGTGTCTGGCCTCCCCCGCATGGGGGAGGCCTTTTTCGCCTGCTGTAGGCGGAGCGGGACTCCGATCTCCTCACGCCCCCGCCGTATAGGCCGCAATCGCCGCCATGTTGACGATGTCACTATCCTTGGCGTTGAGCGAGACGATCTGAACCGGCTTGTTGAGGCCGACCAGCAGCGGGCCGATGACGGTCGAGCCGCCGAGCTCCTGCAGCATCTTGGTCGAGATCGAGGCCGAGTGGAAAGCCGGCATGATCAGCACATTGGCTGGGCCGGTGAGCCGGATGAACGGGTATTGCGCCATGGCGCGCGCGTTGAGCGCCACGTCGGCGGCCATCTCGCCGTCATACTCGAAATCGACGCGCCGCTTGTCGAGGATGCGCACCGCTTCCTGGACGCGCTCGGAGCGCTCGCCCTGCGGGTGGCCGAAGGTGGAATAGGCGAGCATGGCGAGCCTTGGTTCATAACCCATGCGGCGGGCAAAGCCGGCGGCTTCCTCGGCGATGTCGGCGATCTGCTCGGCATTCGGCATGTCGTGCACGGCGGTGTCGGCAACGATCACGGTTCGGCCCCGCGCCAGCACGATCGAGGCGCCGATGACGCGGTGGCCGGGCTTGGCGTCGATGACGCGGCGGATGTCGTCGAGCGCGGTCGAATAGTTGCGGGTGACGCCGGTGACGATGCCGTCGGCGTCGCCCAGCGCCACCATGCAGGCAGCGAAATGGTTGCGGTCGTTGTTGATCAGGCGCTGGCAATCGCGAAACAGGAAGCCCTTGCGCTGCATGCGCTCGTACAGATAGTCGGTGTAGACGCCGTTGCGGCGCGACAGCCGGGCATTGATGATCTCGATGCCTTGCCTGTCGAGCTCGATGCCGGCGTTCCTGGCGTTCTCCTTGATGATGTCGTCGCGGCCGAGCAGGATGGCGGTGCCGAGCCGCTGATTCACATAGGAGACGGCGGCGCGCATGACCTGCTCCTCCTCGCCCTCGGCGAAGACGATGCGCTTGGGCTGGCGGCGCACGCGGTCGTAGATGCGCTGCAGGGTCGAAGCGATCGGGTCGCGGCGGGCGGAAAGCTCCTGGGCGTAGCGGTCGAGATCGAGGATCGGCTTGCGGGCGACACCGCTATCCATCGCGGCCTTGGCGACCGCGATCGGAATGGCCGAGATCAGCCGCGGGTCGAACGGCACCGGAATGATGTAGTTGGGGCCGAATTTCGGCCGGTTGCCCTGATAGGCGGCGGCAACGTCGTCGGGCACGTCCTGGCGCGCGAGTTCGGCCAGCGCACGCGCTGCGGCGATCTTCATGTCGTCGTTGATGGTGGTGGCCCGCACATCCAGCGCGCCGCGGAAGATGTAGGGGAAGCCAAGCACGTTGTTGACCTGGTTCGGATAGTCGGAACGCCCCGTCGCCATGATGGCATCGGTGCGGATCTCGGCCACTTCCTCGGGCGTGATCTCCGGATCGGGATTGGCCATGGCGAAGATGATCGGGTTCTTGGCCATCGACTGCACCATCGTGGTGGTCAGCGCGCCCTTGGCGGAGAGGCCGAGGAACACGTCGGCGCCGTCCAGCGCCTCGGCAAGTGAGCGCGCGTCGGTCTTGACGGCATGCGCCGACTTCCACTGGTTCATGCCTTCGGTGCGGCCCTGGAAGACGACGCCCTTGGTGTCGCACAGGATGATGTTTTCAGGCGTAAAGCCCATCGCCTTCATCAGCTCGATGCAGGCGATGCCGGCCGCACCCGCCCCGTTGCAGACCATTTTCGTGGTCTGCATGTCGCGGCCGGTGACTTTGAGCGCATTGATCAGGCCGGCGGCCGAGATGATGGCGGTGCCATGCTGGTCGTCATGGAAGACCGGTATGTCCATCAATTCGCGCAGCCGTTGCTCGATGATGAAGCATTCCGGCGCCTTGATGTCCTCAAGGTTGATGCCGCCGAAGGAGGGCCCAAGGAAACGCACGCAATTGATGAACTCGTCGGCATCCTCGGTGTCGACTTCGAGATCGATGGAATCGACATCGGCGAAGCGCTTGAACAGAACCGCCTTGCCTTCCATCACCGGCTTCGAGGCCAGCGCGCCGAGGTTGCCGAGGCCGAGAATGGCGGTGCCGTTGGAGATGACAGCGACCATGTTGCCGCGCGCCGTATAGTCGAAGGCGCGGCTGGGGTCCTCGGCGATGGCGAGGACGGGAACCGCGACGCCCGGCGAATAGGCGAGGCTGAGGTCGCGCTGGGTGGCCATCGGCTTGGTGGCGACGATCTCCAGCTTGCCGGGGCGGCCCATGGCGTGGAATTCCAGCGCCTCCTGCGCGCTGACGGAAGGGCCGTTGCTTTCGGTTTTCCTGGCCATGATGCTTTCGATTTCCTCGCCCGTGCGGCACCTCGTTGAGACGGGTGCAATGCTTTCTTTTGTGGAACGTTCGGGATTAAGGCTACACTTCGCCGCTGTAAACCGCCAAGCAGATGGCTTGGGAAATTTTGGAAGCAGCTTCTTGAACGACGAAACGCCCATTCGCAGCGACAGCGCTACGCCGGCCTTTGCGCCGGCGACGCCGATGATGGAGCAGTATATCGAGATCAAGGCCGCGAACCCGGACTCGCTGCTGTTCTACCGCATGGGCGATTTCTACGAGCTGTTCTTCGACGACGCCGAGAAGGCGAGCCGGGCGCTCGGCATCGTCTTGACCAAGCGCGGCAAGCACCAGGGCCTCGACATCCCGATGTGTGGCGTGCCGGTGCATGCGGCCGACGACTACCTGCAGAAGCTGATCGGACAAGGGTTCCGCGTCGCCGTATGCGAGCAGATCGAGGATCCGGCCGAGGCGAAGAAGCGCGGCGGCAAGTCGGTGGTGCGCCGCGACGTGGTGCGGCTGGTGACGCCCGGCACCATCACCGAGGACAAATTGCTGGCGCCGTCGGAATCGAGCTTCCTGATGGCGCTTAGCCGGGTCAAGGGCGGAGCGGAGCCAAGAGGCGGGGAGCGCGGCAGCGCGACAGGGAACCAAGGAAGTTTTGCGCTGGCCTGGATCGAGATCTCGACTGGTGCCTTCCGCGTTGCCGAGACCACCGCCGACCGGCTGCTCGCCGATGTCTTTCGCGTCGACCCACGCGAGCTGATCGTCGCCGAGCCGGTGTTTTACGATCCCGAGCTGAAACCGGTGTTCGATGTGCTCGGCCGCGTCGCTAATCCGCAGCCGCCGAGCCTGTTCGACTCGGCGTCGGCCGCCGGCCGCATCGCCCGTTTCTTCGAAGTGGCGACGCCGGACAGTTTCGGCACGTTTTCGCGCGCCGAACTGTCGGCGATCTCGGGTGTGATCGCCTATGTCGAGAAGACGCAGAAGGCCGAGCGGCCGCCACTGTCGCGGCCCGAGCGCGAGGAGCAGGGCTCGACGCTGTTCATCGACCCGGCGACACGCGCCAATCTGGAACTGCTGCGCACCTTGTCCGGCAGCCGCGAAGGCTCGCTGTTCAAGGCGATCGACCGCACGGTGACCGGTGGCGGCGCAAGGCTGCTCGCCGACCGGCTGATGGCGCCGCTGACCGACCCGGCGGCGATCGGCGCGAGGCTGGACTCGGTGTCGTTCTTCCGCTCCGAGACGCGGCTGTGCCAAGCGGTGCGGACGAGCCTGAAGAGCGTCGCCGACATGCCGCGCGCGCTTTCCCGGCTGGCGCTCAACCGCGGCGGCCCGCGCGATCTCGGCGCGCTGCGTGCGGGGTTCGAGGCAGCCGGTGCTATCGCCGAACTGTTTGGGGCGACTACCCTTCCACAAGAACTGGCGGCGGCGCTGGCGGCGATCGAGGCGCTGCCACGCCCGCTGGTCGAGCATCTGACGCAGGCGCTCGGCGACGAGTTGCCGCTGCTCAAGCGCGACGGCGGCTTCGTCCGCGGCGGCTATCACGCCGAACTCGACGAGATGCGGGCACTGCGCGACGAATCGCGCAAGGTGATCGCCGGGCTGGAGCGCTCGCTGATCGACGAGACCGGCATCCGCTCGCTAAAGATCCGGCACAACAATGTGCTCGGCTACTATATCGAGGTCACCGCCAACCACCATGCGATCATGACCGGCAGCGACGGGGCGAAGGCGCGCTTCATCCATCGCCAGACCATGGCCAATGCCATGCGCTTCACCACGACGGAACTGGCCGAGCTGGAATCGAAGATCGCCAATGCCGCCGACCGGGCACTGGCGATCGAGCTTGCCGCCTTCGAAACGCTGACGGCGGAAGCGGTCGGCCAGGCGGACGCGATCCGCGCCGGCGCCGAAGCGCTCGCCGTGCTCGACGTGTCGGCAGCCCTCGCCCTGCTGTCCGAAAGCGAGGCCTGGTGCCGGCCGCTGGTGGATGCGAGCCTCGCCTTCGCGATTTCGGGCGGGCGACATCCGGTGGTGGAACAGTCGCTGCGGCGTTCGGGCGAAGGACCGTTTGTCGCCAACGATTGCGATCTGTCGCCGGAAGGTGACGCCAAAAACGGCGCGATATGGCTGCTGACCGGCCCCAATATGGGCGGCAAATCGACCTTCCTCAGGCAGAACGCGCTGATCGCCATCCTCGCCCAGACCGGCTCCTTCGTGCCGGCGGCATCAGCTCACATCGGCGTCGTCGACCGGCTGTTTTCGCGTGTCGGCGCCTCGGACGATCTGGCGCGCGGCCGCTCGACCTTCATGGTCGAGATGGTCGAGACGGCGGCGATCCTCAACCAGGCCGGCGAACGCGCGCTGGTGATCCTGGATGAAATCGGCCGCGGCACCGCGACCTTCGACGGCCTGTCGATCGCCTGGGCGGCGGTCGAATATCTGCACGAGAAGAATCGCTGCCGGGCGATCTTCGCCACCCATTTCCACGAGATGACGGCGCTGGCCGGCAAACTCGCTCGACTGCACAACGTCACCATGCGGGTCAAGGAATGGGAGGGCGACGTGGTCTTCCTGCACGAGGTCGGCAAAGGTGCCGCCGACCGCTCCTATGGCGTGCAGGTGGCGCGGCTTGCCGGCCTGCCGGAAGCGGTGGTCGGGCGGGCCAGGGAAGTGCTGCACCAGCTGGAAGCGGGCGAGGTTTCGGGCAAGGCAAACCGGCTGGTCGACGACCTGCCGCTGTTTTCGGTGGCGGTGAGGCGGGAAGCGCAAAAGCCGGTGAAAAACGATGCGCTCGGCGACGCGCTCGGTGCGATCAACCCCGACGAGATGACGCCGAGGGAGGCGTTGGAGGCGCTTTACCGGTTGAAGGGAATGGCGGGGAAGTAGAGTTGGCCTCGTCCGATAGTGCTCTACGGCGCCCCCCTCTGTCCTGCCGGACATCTCCCCCACTTGGGGGGAGATTGGCAGCTTCGCAGACAGCATCTTTTCTCTAGAGCGGTTCACGGCTTGATGGAATCGAAGGGGATTCCAGATTTGTGGGTTTTGTGATTCAAGATGCTGGCTGGAGTGGAGGCCAGCATCTGATGACTCGACCCCTTTCCAATGATCTTCGCGAGCGGGTGGTGGCGGCGGTTTTGAGTGGTGAAAGCCGCCGGTCTGCCGCCAAACGGTTCGGCATTTCGGCTTCGGCGGCGGTGAAGCTGTT
>NZ_RZPG01000039.1:0-55235 GCF_004022765.1 Mesorhizobium sp. M6A.T.Cr.TU.014.01.1.1 | reverse complement strand
TTGGCTGACGCAGTAGAGAATACGACCGGTCCTTCGGATCCGGCAATCGCCAACGCATGAGCGGTCTCTGTTGCACCCAAGCCTAGGAGACGGCAAGCTGCGGCCGCAGCTCCGTAGCCGACCCAGCATCCACTCGCATATGTATGGATTGATTCAACACGGCGAGAGCTCGCGATTCGCAGAGCGACTTCGTAACCGAGCGCGATCGCAACCATCGTCTCGGAGACTGACGCGTCGACAGCCTGAGCCACTGCCAAGGCGGCGGGAATGACGCCGGAGCCAGCATGGCCTGCTGCGCCGCGGTGACCGTCGTCGATATCCAGAGCGCTCGCGGCAGCGCTGTTCGCCATCGCAGCGCCTACCACACTAGAGTGATTGTCCGTCAACCAGATGCTGATCGTGCCTTCGCCATAGGCTTCCACTGCTGCGTTTCTGGCTGCGTCAGCTAACGGCGATCGCAGACCCGCGGCTGTGGCACCGATAAGGTCTAATATAAGCAACGAGATAGTCTGCCGTGTAGCGGCTGGCAATCTACTTGCTGGGTAGCTGCTAACAAATTCACCGAGTTCAAGTACGGCTCGCACTGGAAGAGCTCCGTTAAGACCAGTTCTTTTGGGAATAAATTGCCTCAAATGGAGGCTTCGCGTCGTAGGACGCTTTGTCTCTATTCGCCTTCACTCCCTGTGTGGGAATCAGCGGTGGTGTGTTACCGGTTATTGACGCTGCCAGGGATTTGCGTGTGAGGCTGCACACGCGTGCTGGTTGCGCACGTCATGGGGCCTCTCTTCCAATCGAGTTGCAAGCTCTTGTGAAACTTTCAATCAAATTGCGACAGGCGCGCTCACTTTCATACATGCATTCTGGGTGCCACTGGACACCGATCACAAAGGGCCGTCCGGGTGCTTCGATCGCCTCGACGACGCCGTCGTCGGCCCGCGCGGAAACGACAAATTCAGGAGCCAGCCGTTTGATGGCCTGGTGATGATAGCTGTTTACCCGGAATGATGACTGCTCGCCACAGATCCGCCACAGGCGCGAGTCGCGATCCAAATGGACCTCGTGAACAGTCTGATCTAACGGTGTTCCATCGCGATGGTCGATCACATCAGGTAGCTCATCTATGGTATGCGGATAAATCGTCCCCCCGCCGACAACGTTCAAAATCTGCATCCCCCGACAGATGCCGAGAATAGGCATGGGCCGATGGAGCGCTGATCGGATGAGCGCGAATTCGAAGTTATCGCGCTCCGGGATAATTCGTTGAACAGCAGAGTGTGGAGCCGCCCCGTACAGTTCGGTCGGAAAATCTCCACCCCCGGTAAGAACGAGACCGGAAATGTGATCTAACAGCGCGCTTACTTCATATGGTTTGACATAAGGCAAAATGATCGGAAGCGCGCCGGCTGCTTCGATTACACGCACATAATGGACGGGACAGAAGTAGCGTTCCCCCTCCACGTCGAAATTGCTGACGATCCCAATCACCGGTTTCATGCATTCAGCCTCAGGTTGTTTTCTCAAGCTTGAAAGAAAAGCTTGCGCTCAATACCGGTTAGGCGTTCCGGACCTTGTTCCGTCACCAATACCGTCTCGCTGAAGCCCATCCCGGCTGCCATTATCAGCATATGGAACACCATTCCGGCCTCCAGCACCCATTCCACGCCCGGCACGAATTCGCGGATGAATTCACCGGCGGAGGGGCGGTGATTGAGGGCGAGCGAATAGCCGGTGCGGTTCGTGTATGTCTCACGCAGACCAGACGCCAGGATTGGCTCGCGGCAAGCTCGGTCGATCACGCTGGCCGGTGTGCCCGGCTTCATCAGTGCGATGGCCTCGTCTTGGACGCGGATGATTGTCTCAGCTACACGCTGCTGCTCAGCGCTCGGGGGACCAGCAACGGCGCTGCGCATTAAGCGTGCCCAATAATGGTGATGGATCCCGCTAAGCTCAAAATAGACAGGATCACCGCGTTCGAGGCGCCGGTCGGACCATTGCCCGTGGATGAGATTGGTTCGATTGCCCGAGGTGATGGTACCGCTGAGCGGCATTTCTGACCCGGCATTCACCAACGCGCCGAACACGGCGGCAGCGAGCTCTCGCTCTTTGACGCCGGGCGCGATCGCCCCGATGCCAGCCCGCATGCCCACTTCAACCTGGCGGGCAGCGCCGCGCAGGTAGTCTATTTCCCGCGGTGATTTGATCAGGCGCAGGTGATCGACAATGCGCGGCTCTCTGACCAAAGTCGCATTGGGCAGCAATGCTTGCAGCATCTTCCAGCGTTCCACCGTCAAGAACCATGAGTGCTCATCAACGCCGACGTGGCCGCCTGCCAAACCGAGGCCATCGAGGGCTCTTCTCGCCGTGTCGAGCCAAACGGGGAGCGGATCGGCGGCATCTGCATAGGTCACGTGGTCTTTCACCCAAGACGTGGCGTGCGCTGCCGGGACTTCCACATCGCGCAAGATCAGCACCGGGTCGCCGCGGCTCGGAACCGCCAAGGCGTGATAGGAAAAATAGCCTGTAGTATGGAATCCACTAAGATACAGGATGTTTTCTGGCTGATGCAGCAATAACACGGGAAGATCATGCTTAGACATCTCCTTCTGCGTGCGCTGCAGCCGTGCCCGATATTCCTCAACTGAAAAAATCATCCCGTTGTCCGCAGGCTCATTCACCGGCGTGCGCTCCGTCATGTTAAGTCACCTCTGGACATGCGTACCTCTGTATTCGTTTGTCGCCGCGAACAAGTCCCTTGATCGCGGAACGATACTTGGCAATTTTCTAACATCGGCGGGGAGGAGAGTTTCCACCAAAATGGGCCTCCGCTGAAACGTGGAACGCACAAGCTGGACATGGTTTGAAATGTACGCATCCGCCGGCGGCCCAATTCAATGGCAAGCGCTTCTTGGCCCATGTCAGGAAGATGGACATCACCGTCGCTCACCGGGGGATGTCGTTGTGCTCGACAAATTTGACGTCACCAAAGCCAAGCGGCGCGACAAGCCATTCGGATAGTCAGCACCAAGCGTCTCTCTTACTGCCCAAATGCTCCCGAGGACTGAACCCCCTCGAACTCGTCTAGGGCAAGGTCAGGGCCCGCCTAAAACCGGCCGCCGCGCGAGGCTCCATGATCTCTGCGCGGCATTGGCGAGCTCCTTGACAGCTCAAACCCGAGTAGATGTGCCGGTAATCGAGCGAGCTGCCGGACCGACAGGCAGCGGATCCCTGGATGAGTTTGTCACTGTCTCCGCCTATCACCGCAAGCGCGCGATCCGTGTGCTCGGCCGAGGTGAGACGAGGCCGCCTTCCGACGGTAGCGCGCCGCCCGTTATGGCGCTCAGGTTCGAGACATGGTGGTGTTGTGGGAGGCGTTGCCCGCTTCTACTCGAAACGCCTGTACCGCTGATCCCCCGTCTTGCTGCCGGCGCCTGAGCGGCATGTCGCAAAGTGCGTGTTGTGGCTCGCTACGGGCAATGCGTCGGGCCGGAATGAGTTCGGCAGTGAGCCGATCGGTTCCGGTCCGCACCTCACCTTCTCGTTCGGTAGCTTTGTGCAGACGATGGTTCTGACCGATATCGCTAGGGATCTGGACCGAGTGCGTGCTGGTCCAGACTCTGGAACGCGATCTGGGGACCACTGCCATAAAACGGGCTAGAACGCTCTTCCGTTTTCCGCTGCGGGCGTCGACCTCGATATGGAGCCTTCATGAACCGGTTCTAAGGTATTTCGGAACAATGATCAGGCTTGAGTCGAGCGGAGCAGAAGAACAGCGCCAGCGCGAAGCCTGGTAGGCCGCGCGAGAGATTTTTCGGTGCGGAGGCGACGGCAATGGTCGTTCGCCTCTGTGACGCGGTCAGTCTGTACGGCAGTCTGTTCTAGCCGTCATTCAACGTTGCTGGAGAAAGGCCCGAATTGGCGCCCGTCTGAACAGGCGCTATCGGCTATATGGTCACCTCATTGTCCAGAAGTTCACCTCCCATCGCAGACGACGCGCTCCGTAAATGGCGAACCGCTCACCACCCGAGAGGAGTTCGTGAGGGAGATCAATCAGTGCGCCCGCTGTGATGGCGCGGCGGACGACCTCGCCAAGTACAAATATCACTGATCGAGATCGGCTATTTGGTTGAGGAGGAGGCCCACATCGGCGTTTCGACCAACAATCGACTAGGAGATCTCAGCGATCACCGGCCGGCGGCTCCGTGCCGGCGATCAATGCGCCGCACTACGCTGCATGCCGCCATTGCGAGCTGGGGTAACCTTCACCGCCTGCTCGTGACCACCCTGCGCTTGGGCCAGGTAGGCCCGCACAAGCGCGAGTTTGTGGATATCGGATCGAACATGAGCTGCGGCGTGCGCCCGCAGAGGCCGCGACACTTCAACCCCGCCGCCTTTTGCAGCTCGCGTTTCAATAGATGCAGCATTTTGGCGCAAACTCGCCTTCCCCTGATGCTAATCACTCCAGAATTGTCGCCTCCTGAGGGGGCGTTTGAGGCAAACGACAGCCGAATCCTACGCCCGTGCCGTCGACAAGCCCCAATAGTGCGGACAACCGCGCCCGAGCTCAGAGGGAAGAACTGGAACATGAGGATTTCTCGGCGCGGTCCCGTTAACATGCGCGCTCCTGCCGGAATGGCCTTATCGTTACGTGCAGCGACGCCAGCGCAGAGAGCCCATCGACCTGTGGATAATATTGACGACCTTGCCATCTTCGAGCCGGTCATTGCGAGGCCTAACGTCACCTCCCCATTCCTTTGGAGTCGGGCAAGAAGGCGCGAATACAATCTGGGTTGGGTAAGGGTATTTTTGAGATGAGATTGAGTGAATATGTCGATCATGATGCCACCGCTCTGGCGTCTCGTGTGAATGCTGGCGAAATAACGCCTTTGGAGTTGACGCGGCTGGCCCGCGAGGCACATGACGAGGTCAACCCTTTAGTCAACGCCGTCATCGAGTTCTATGAAGATGCTGATAGCGTGGCAGGCGCCGACGGAGGAATTTTTCACGGCGTACCTTTCCTTCGCAAGGATATTGGTGCTGCCGAAGCTGGCCGACTTCAGGAGCGAGGTAGTCGCCTGTTCAAAGGCTGTCGTCCCGACACCGACAGCTATTATTTTCGTCGCTCGCGAGAAGCAGGCCTCCGTACGATCGGTAGAACAACACTCCCGGAGCTTGGAACGTCCGGAATGAGTGAATCCATTTTAAATGGCATTACCGGCAATCCATGGAGTTTGGACCGATCAGCAGGAGGCTCGTCCTCGGGAGCCGCCGCGGCGGTTGCCGCAGGCATCACTCCCATCGCACATGCCAGCGACGGCGGTGGCTCAATTCGCATTCCTGCCTCATGGTGCGGCCTTGTCGGGCTGAACCCATCCCGCGGGCGTGTATCTGGTGGGCCGAACAACCAAGACGCGTCGCTGGGCCGTAGCCGAACCTTTGTCGTCTGTCGGACGGTGCGCGATATGGCTGCTGCATTGGACGTCTTTTCGGGTCCTTATGCTGGAGATCCATTTATCATCGTCCAGCCGAGCCGCCCTTATGTGGACGAGCTATCCCAACCGACCGGCACTCTCCGGGTCGGAGTCGCGCGATCCAAATGGGCAGCGGTTGATATCGAGCCCGAGGTCCGTCAAGCGGTCGACACAATTGCCGCGCTTCTGGAGGAAATGGGCCATCTAGTCGCGGAGATCGACCCGCCATACGACCCTGAGGAGAGAACGAGGATAACGCTTCGCAGCTCCGCCCTGAGTGCAATGTCACTTGAAGACGCGGCCCGGGCCATGGGCCGAACGATCGACGCAGACACTCTGGAACCGGTCAATCTTAAGCTTTATGAATATGGCCGCAGCTCTCCAAGTGATTCCATAGGAAACTTACTTGAGGATGTCCGTAGATTCCGGTTCCGCGTCGGCGAGGCGATCGATGCCTTCGATATTTTGTTGACGCCTACGATGCCAATCGTTGCCCCGCCGCACCGAGGCATCTATTGCACGACCAATCCGGCGGTTTCTGCACTGGAATTCATGGACGCCGATGCCGCTGCCGCGATTTATCAGTACATGGGTGTATTCAACATCACTGGGCATCCATCGGTGTCGCTACCGTTGGCCCATAGCGCTAACGGCTTGCCAATCGGCCTGCAAATTGTCGGCCGTTTTGGTGACGAGGCAACGTTGGTGCGGATCTCGCGCGACCTGGAAGAGGCATGCCCATGGCGCCAGCGACGACCAAGCGTTCGAGCAGGGAAAAGTCATCCGTCGCCGGAGCTTCGCTACCAAGAAGCATGATCGCCTATGTCAAAGCAGACGAAGGGAGCGCGACGTCATTTCAGCGGCTGGAAACTAGCGTCAATGGGCGCCTTGCCGCCGCTCCAATTACGCCCGCGGCCTGAGGCATTCGACGATCTGGGCCGGCTGACGAACAACGGATTCCGCGTCGATAAATCAAGAACGCTGCATAACCATCATCGACGTATACTTGTGGCGTAGGGGAGGTTATTGACCGTTGACCGCACCAAGTTCACCACAGGATGGCGCCCCTATGCTAAAGGAATAGTGAAGAGACTCGGCAGATCAATTCGCCATCCGCCGAATAGTCAGTGCATCTGAGTAGCAGTACCAAGTACATCATAGAGACGCCGCAGATCGCGTTTTAGGGTGCGAGAACGGTCTCGACCAGGTTCACCCAGTAGCCGATGCCATAAGGCAAGGCTTCGTCGTTGAAATCATATGCCGGGTGGTGTACCGAAGCGGTCGGTCCATTCCCAAGGAATATAAGAGCGCCTGGCCGCGCCTCAAGCATGTAGGCGAAGTCCTCTGCACCCATGCTTGGTCTCATGTTTTGATTCACCGACGCAGGTCCCACTAGGTCGCGTGCCGCCTTTACCGCAAATTTCGTTGCCTCCTTGTTGTTGACAGCACCAGGGACTGATCGACGGTACTTGAACTCGATATCTGCGCCGAACCCGCGCGCAATGCCCTGAGCGGCTGCCAAAATCTCTCGTTCGGCGAAGTCTCGCAGGTCCGGTGCGAGTGTCCTGACCGTTCCGGCGATCTCAACATTATCGGGAATGACATTGTAGGCCTGTGCAGCGCTCAATTTGGTGACGGAGATCACCAGCGACTCCTTTGGGTCGGTCTTACGCGAGACCAAGGTTTGCAGGCCAAGGACTATCTGTGCTGCGATAACCACGGGATCAATGGTTCGGTATGGGTGGGCCGCATGGCCGCCTCTGCCCTTCACGATTATGTCGAAGTCGTCCTGGGAGCCCATGATTTGGCCGTCGCAAATGGAAAACTTGCCGAGTTCCATGCCCGGCATGTTATGCATACCAAAAACCTGGGATACGCCAAAACGGTCCATAATCCCTGCCTGGACCATTCTTAGGCCTCCCGACGGCAATTCTACCTCTTCTGCTGGCTGGAATATCAAGGCGACCGAGCCCTTGAAGTTGCGTGTATTCGCAAGGTATTTCGCGGCGCCGAGCAGCATGGCCGTGTGGCCGTCGTGGCCGCATGCGTGCATCTTGCCTGCTATCTTGGACGACCAGGGTTTGTTTGACGTCTCAACGATTGGCAGGGCATCCATATCTGCCCTCAATCCAATAGTCGGCCCGTCTCCACCTTCGCCCTGAACCACGGCGACGATACCGGTCTCAGCTATCCCCGTTTCGATATGATTGATTCCGAAAGAGGCTAGTTTCTCGGACACGAACTCCGCTGTATTGTACAACCGATAATCAAGCTCGGGATTTTCATGGAGATAGCGGCGCCACTCGGTTGCCTCGCGCTGTATATCCCGGAAAGTTTCTACGCTTCTCATGTCACATTAGCCCCTTCTTCGACACAGTCGCCGAGCCCTTTCGATGTCCCTTTCCATCAGCGTCGCGTTCCCGCGGAAGAGGCAACGGTGGATTGCATCCTTTTTTGGAGCGCGGCATAAGCGATCCAACGTCTACTTGTTTATTCAAGTCAACGATCAGAATCTTTGTCCACCCTCTAGGGAGGATGGGACATGTGAGAGAGGGATTTGTGCCAAAATGCACCGGACCGTGAAATGCAGATCACGCAACATGATACGGTGTGAAATATAGCCGTCACGTTCTGCGACGCACTCGGGACAAATATGGATAACAGATAATTCTCACCGCTTGGCTGTCTCGGAGATTGTGAGCCTCGCCACCATGTGACCGCGCAGAGCTGTGTAATGATGAGATCGAAGCGTCACTCGGCCTGGAACGCCGGCTGGATTTTTGCGTGCGCTAGACTCGCTGCTAAGCTTGGATTTGGCTGCGCGAAGATAACCCAAAGAACTGGAACTTCTGCAGCTCGTGCGAGATGCTTGATCCCGTGAACTCCCACGAGTTCGACGCGTGTCGCCGAAGCCAAGGGGTGCCTTTGACCAGTCGCCCTTCGTACTTATCAAACTCAATGCTAGGATTTTGCCCAAGTACCGGTGAAATTCGCATAGACATCACCGAGGTGTAGACTGCTGAAGGTAAGCTGTATCTCTATGTCGCCATCGACTGAGGCAGCAAATTCGGTTTTGTGCAGGTCGTGCGAAGACGGATCGAACCTCGCCGCCGCCTTCCAATAGCCCTGATCGCCCGCCGTCGCGCTAAGCGCGCCAAGATCTGCCGGCGCGACAAAACCCGCCAGCGTGATTTGCTCTTCGCGTGTCTCTTCTTGCCGAACCCGGCTAGAATATCTCAAACCGCAATGTTTTATGCGGTTCGCGTTTCAGCAGCCGACGCATTTTGGCGCAAATCGCTTCCCGCCACAGGTCATCCTGTCAAAATTCGCAACGAGGCGACCTGAATGCGTTCCCGTAATCGTCTCGGCCTCTGATCTGAACCCGATGGAAAAGAGGTTCGCTACGCAAAGCGACAGTCTGCCACCGCCGTCCGGTCGTTACGCGGCCGCGACCTTCGCGCGGCGCGCCCTGCCGGTGTTCCTCCCTACCGGCAGGGCGATATTCTCAAATTGCCTGATAGAGGTGATTGCAGTGCCTCCGCGATCGAGTATTTTGCGAAGGAGGTGATCCGCATAGCCCGATGGCACATCGAAATTCGGCAGCTACGCGACGGCAACCGGCTATCATGGCAGATTCTGACGCTCGATGCCGAGGATCAAATGGGCAATTTCTTCTCCGCTGGTTTGTCGGCGTACGCGTTCAAGAGTCCAAGAGTCTCATATAGGTTGTAAAGTGCTCCTTGTCGTAGGGTGTGAGGCCGCTCGATCAAGGGACTTCGTCGGCAATCGGCGTGCTCAATTTCGGATGCAATATTGCTGGAGTCGGTCTCCAGAATATCGAGTCCGCGCGGGCGGGGACGCTTCAAGTGGATTACGCTGTGCGACCGCTGACCTTCGTGCATGGACATGCGCAGGTTGGTCGGACGGAATGTGCAGAGGATCAGGAACAAAACCGTCTGACGCAGGAGCAGCTTGTCGAGGTTTCCGGATACAGCCAGCAGTACATCAGCGGTTTGGAAAAAGGCGGCAGAAATCCGATACTTGCGATTTATCGATTAACTGGCATCGGCCCGTGCGTCCGCCACATGGATATAGTTCGGCCCGACAGAGAGGCCTGAGACTTTCAACTTCTAAGTAACTGCTGAGTGCAGAGTGCTTGTGAACCGAGCCGGCCATTTTTCGCAAGCTCAGGCGGTCTCGGTCATCCGGCTTCGCCCCTGGCAGGGGGGCAGCTTTCCGCTGGTGCTACCGCCGGCCATTGCCAAGCGCTCGCGCAATCATGATCTCGACAAAGGCCATCAACTACGTGCCAAAGCGCTAGCCCGCGCTCACCCGATTCTTCGGCGACGGCAGGGTCTCCATCACGAACATTGCTTGCGGAAGGGTCCTGCGCTGCGTTCCGCTCGGTCGCAAGGCCTGGCTGTTCTGCGGTTCGGATCGCGGCGGAGATCTGCAAGTTTGCCGTTAGACTTCTGCGGAACCGAAACCGAACCGGTCCACGGTCGGATTGCTCAGTAGGGTGGCTCGGTCGTCGGGTCCAGAATGGCTGCGACAGTCTTGTCATCGAGCGAATGGGCGAAGATCGTGGCGTAAAATCGCTTCACTTCGGCCTCTAGGTCGATCTCACCAAAAACCTCGGGGTTGAGCGTCCTCGCCGCCCACAACACGGTAAGCGGCTGCTCAGCAGTGCGATTGCCCCATGTATGCGCGACCACTGGAAGCGGAAAGACGCGTCGTGTCGCCACCGCGCGAACATCCTTCAACAGTGGATTTGCAATGACTTTTTCGACATCCTTCAGTTGGGGGACCAAGATGATGTCGGGGTTCCAGGCAAGCACCTGCTCGATGTTGAAGGACAGCACTTCTTGGCTGCGCCCGTCGTCGGAGACGCTGACGCCGCCGGCCTGCCGGATCCACCACTCCGCAATGAGATGCGGCTGGCTGATCGTCTCCGGCTCGAAATAGAGCACGCGCGGCTTCTCGGTGACCGCAAGGGATTGCGAAATCGCCGAGACCCGCGCCAGAGTGCGGTCGAAGTAGTCGACATAGGCGGCTGCTTCCTTCTCCTTGCCGAGAAGGCCGCCGATGAGGTCCATCGCCGTCTTAACGTCATCGGGCTCCTGCCATTCAATGACGACCGCAGGCACGCCGACGCGCGCCATCGCATCCGCGATGGCCGGATAGGTCGTCAGGATGACATCCGGCTGCAGCGCGATTATCGCCTCCAGGTCCGGTTCGCGGCTCTGCGTCTCGATCAAGGGCGCGTCAACCAGTTGCGGCGCGAAGACTTTTTGAAAGGTCCAGCGCGGGTTCTCGCCGAATCGCGGCGGCAAACCGCTGACGAGTCGATCCGACGCGCCGACGGCGAACAGCAGGCTGTTTAGTGGCGGCACGGAGCCCATGGTGGCGACCCGCTCGACTTCGGCCGGCACGACGACTCTTCGGCCTGCCATGTCGGTGATGGTGCGGACCTCGGTTGCATTCGCCCCCGGCGAGGCGACGCCTAACAGGAGCAGCAAGAAGGCGGAAATTTTCAGGATGGATCGACACGTCATATCAATATTCCCTCAGATTTTTGGGACTTGCCCAATCGGGAGCGTCGGCGGACAGGAAAACATACGGTCATGGGACCGAAGCCATCGTCGCTTGAACCTATGGACGCCACCCGCACCGGCACATCGTACAGAGCGCTCAGCGTTACATCGTTGACCACGTGGGCTACGTCTCCCTGCGCAAGCACGAGCCCGTGCTTCAGCAGAACCGCTTGCGTCGCCGCCGCCAGGGCGTGGTCGGGATCGTGCGTGGAAAATACCACCGTGCGCCCCTGCGTGGCCAAGCCCGCGATGATGTCGAGGATGCGGGTCTGGTTGGCCAAATCGAGGCTGGCCGTCGGTTCGTCGAGCACGATCGTCGCCGCGTCCTGCGCGATTGCGCGGGCGATCAGCGCAAGCTGACGCTCGCCGCCGCTCGACAGATTGAACGGATGGTTCGCCAGGTGGCCGATGCCAAGACGGTCGAGGCTGTCGAGGGCAATGCGCCGGTCATGGGGCGATGGCACGGTGAAGGAGCCGAGATGCGGCGTGCGGCCGAGCACTGCGATGTCGGCCAGCGTATAGGGAAACACGGCCGCGCCGTGCTGCGGCACGTAAGCGATGCGGCGCGCGCGCTCGCCGTCGCTGAAGCTTGACAGCGGCCGGCCGTCGACCTCGATGCCGGCGCCGCCGCCCTGGAGCCCGACGAGACAACGCAGCAGCGTCGTCTTACCCGACCCGTTCGGCCCGAGAAGGCACAGCACCCCGCCCGCTTCGGCCCGGATCGAAATCCCACGCAGGGTCGGTGCGACGTTGCCGGCGTGAGTAAAGGAGACATCGCTGGCGACTAACGCGGCCATCAGAACCAATGCCTCCGGGCACGGCCGAGCACGATGGCGAAGCATGGCGCCCCAACAAGCGAAGTTACGACGCCGAGCGGCAGTTCCTGCGTCGCCACGCTGCGCGCCAGTGTGTCCATGGCAAGCAGGAACAGGCCGCCCGTCAGGGCGCTGATCGGCAAGAGGCGGTCGAAATTGGGACCGACCAGAAAGCGGGCGATGTGGGGGACGACCAGCCCGACCCAGCCAACGATGCCGCTTACGCTGACAGCGAGCGCGGTCAGTACGGTAGCTCCGGCGATGGCCACGCCGCTGACCAGCGGCGCGTTGACCCCGAGCGCCCGTGCCGAGTCGTTGTCGGCGCCGAGTACGTTTATGTGCCAGCGGATGGCGTAAAGCTGGGCGAGCATAAGTGCGATAGGAACGCCGATGATGCCGAGATCATCATTACCGATGCGGTTTAGACTGCCCATCAACCAAAAGGTGATCGACGGCAGCACGTCGAGCGGGTCGGCTATGTATTGCACCACCGCAACCAGCGCGTTGAAAACGGCGGCGACCACCAGGCCCGCCAGTACCAAGGTGATCATCGAGCCACTGCCGAGATGACGGCCGATCAGCGCAGTGGCCGACGTGGCGAGGATACCGGATGCCACAGCCATACCCATGATGCCCGACCAAGACAGGCGCAATAGCAGGGCCAGCGAGGCGCCAAAGGCCGCGCCCTGTGAAGCGCCTAGAATCGCGGGGGAAACCAGCGGATTGCGGAAAATACACTGATACGTCGCCCCGGCCGCCGCCAGGCTGGCGCCGACCAGCAGCGCGCCGGCAATGCGCGGCAGCCTGATTTCCCAAACGACCGTCTCCACTGTCGCGGCCCAGTCAGCCTCGCCGCCGGTTATGGGGTACAGTAAGATCCGCAGGGCCATCAGCGGCGGCACGGGATAGCGCCCCGTGGCGAAGGCCGACGCCACCACCGCAAGCAGCAGTGCGAAAAGTACAAGGTAGAGCGGCCACAGTGGCTGTTGCCGCGACAAGTTCTGGCTTTGACTCCTCTCGTGTGAAGTGGTCATCGTCGAGGTGCCCATTCTTCCGATGGCCAGAGTAGCGAGCAGCTCAAAGAAATCTCTGACATCGGCAGGTACTGCCCATCCATAAACGCAACGCCATGCGGGTAGCGCGTTGAATCAACGTGAAGTGCGTTGAGGGTTGAGGTCGGGCCGCGGCACGCTGAAGCATCGTCAGAGATATTCTTGTTTCCTTGCTTGGTGGAGTCTGCTCCGCCTGCGTCGGCGCCCCACGTCGTGGTCCATCCTGACGCAGCATCAGTTGGCGCCCTCTTGATCGCACAGCTTCGCGCGCGAAGACGCTCAATCCGATGCTGAACACGCAATGGGTGCTTCAAAAAAGAGGCCCGAAGTGACGGCTTCAGCGCAAGCTGTCCAGGCTACACCAAGATCCAAGGCTCAAACTTAACGCGATTACGCGCAATCAAGCTCTAGAATTTTGCGCACGTTCGTTTGCGCCATGAGGACGATCTCAGCGGATTCGGGTGGGCATATCGTACCCTCTCGTATGTGCTTAGCGAAACCGCCGGTGGTATAGGTCACTGATGCCGGTCAGGATTTTATAGGATATTGGTTCCGGCGTCGCGCGATGTACTCGAGCGTTTGGTGTCGACCAAAGCACTTCGGCGAGGCTTCTTAGCCGCAGTGCGGCTTCAGGCAGAGCCGTTGCAACGACGGTCATGCTGTCCATCGAAACGCGACTGACGATTGGCAGGCGGACCCCAATAGTATACTGCACCGCGTGCGCCAAGGCTGCGGGGCAGCCCATTGGCGTAGCCGGCAGCACTAATCGCTCTGGCTCACGCTAACATCGCCACCAGGCACTGCACGCCTCGTCCCCTCTCTTTCTCGAAAAGCAGAGCCGCCGTCGGAAAGCTCAGGCTCTCTAGATTTGCTTTTCAGACAGTTTCCCCGGACAGCCCTGCCATGGACGCGAGAAGGGGTAGCCTGCCGTTATGGCTCTCCCGCTACATCTACGTGTAGCGCGCGCGGGGAGATGTCCGACATGATTTTAGCTTTTGTCTGATCGGCGACAGAGGCTTGGCTAGCCAATCTCCTATTTTGGCAGCAGACCAAATCGCTGAAAACAGCCGCAAAACATGTTTTTTCGCCTCGTTCGGCCAAATGGCACGAGCTTTGATGCTCTCGGTGCGAGGCGGCAGCAGGTGCCGACCGGCACGCCGCCGTTGACCATCTTGCCCTACATAAGGAACTGTCATGAACACTCCCGATCAGCAGACGGCACAGGAGCAAGCCGCACGAAAACGCATCAAGGATTCCCATGCGCTCGACAGCGATCCCAGTCGCTTGGCCAACTTCTATCGCGGATGGGCTAGATCCTACGAGATGGATGTCGACCGCGACGGGTACTGCGGGCCTATGATCGTGGCGGAACTGGCGGGTGCCGTGCAGACGGCCTATTTGGCCAGGCAGCGAACTGCCATCGCAATCCTGGACGCCGGCTGCGGAACAGGCCTCGTCGGCGTAGAATTGGAACGCCTCGGCTTCCGGTTGATCGACGGGATCGACCTCTCCGAGGAGATGGTCGAACAGGCCCGGCAAACCCGCGCATACCGGCATGTCCGAGGCGATGTCGACCTTAACGGGCCGCTCTCCGACTACGCCAGCGCGAGCTATGACATTACGGTCTGCTGCGGCGTCTTCACGCTCGGGCATGTCCGACCTGATGGGCTGCGCGAACTGGCTCGCGTCACGCGCCCAAACGGCTTCATCATCGCAAGCACCCGCAAGAGTTATGCGGAGGCCACCTCCTTTGAAGGCGAGGTGCGGCGTCTGCAAGATGCGGGCGTCCTTGTGCTGGCACAGCGTCTAAATGACGGCAGGTACGTCGCGGAGGAGGACGCGCACTACTGGGTTTTCCAGGTGCTCAAGAAGGCCAGCGCCCCAGAGGAACAGGGGCCATGACCACGCTACTGCAATCTCGCTGGCGAAGCTGGCAAACGATGCAAGGCGACAACGAAGAGCGTGTGTGCCTACGCATGCCTGCCAGAAATTCGGGCCTTCTACTTTGTTGAGCACGGCACCTCGAAAGAATTCTCGGCACAGCCTATTCAGGCTTCCCGACGGTCCTCGACGCTGCCAGCCAAATAAGAAAATGGCCCGAAATCGTGTGCCGACTCCCATTTGTCAAACAAAGGTGTACTCATGTCTATGGACCTGTTGACCAGACTGGACGACAACCTGCGCGCGAAACGCGAAAGCTTTGACAAGCTTCCAGTGGTAGATATCGCGCCGCTTCTTGATGGCAGCAACAAGCAGAGGGTGGCGAAGGAGATACATTGGGCGTTGTCAAATACTGGGTTCATGTATGTGAAGAATCACGGCATTCCGCAGGATTATGTGGATTCAGTGTTCGATGTGAGCCGTCGGTTTTTTGATCTGCCCATGTCGCAGAAGATGGCATTGCATATTAGCAAATCCGATGTGGCCCTTCGCGGATACATAGAGCCGTTCGGGGAGAATACCGATCCGGGCAAGACGAAAGACCTGAAGGAGTGCATTGACATCGGTCCTGAACGTTTGATGTTGGAGGGTCCGTTTTTTGGCCCCAACCAGTGGCCCTCAAGTCTGCCCGAGTTTCGAGAACTTACATACGGATACCATCAAAAGATGGTCGGCCTGGCGAAAAAAATCTTGCAGGGCATTGCGCTCAGTCTGGACCTGTCGGAAAGCTATTTCGAAAGCCTTATGCGAAACCCGATCAGCATTCAGCGCCTGCTTCATTACCCCCCGCAAAGTGGCTACATCAGCGAAGAGATCATCGGTATCGGCGCCCACACGGATTACGGCAATCTGACCATCCTGGCGCAGGACGACGTAGGTGGCCTTCAGGTCATGAATCGCGATGGAGATTGGGTCGAGGGCATTCCGATCCGCGGCACGTTCGTAATTAACATTGGCGATCTGATTCAGCGGCTCACGAACGATCTCTATCTGGCGAACATGCACCGCGTGATAAATACCTCGGGCCGCGAGCGATACTCGATCCCCTTCTTTATCGACGCAGATTTCGATGCGATCGTCGAATCTTTGCCATCATGTATTACGGACGGCAACCCGCTTCGCTACAAACCGGTGAGGTGCGGCGAACACAAATTCGGGCGTTTTGCTGCAACTTACGGTCACTTGGCAAAGGCGTGAGGGCAAATACGTGACCTGCCGTGTTCATTCTGGGCGGCTACAAGCACTTGGACAATTAGTCGGCAAGGGGGCCTTCAAAGTCGCGGCCGGGTGCAGTTCAGACTGGCGAGATAATACTGTCAGTCTGACGGCGAGTTCGTTGCTAGCATCAGAGCTTCGAGCGCAAGCGGCGATCAAGAAAGCTGAGTTCCGAGATTCTGCTATGCGGATGCGCGGCATTGCTACTCCCGAGGTTGGACCAGACTGATGAGGCTTGCGAGGACATCAACAACCCTGGGGCGGTGCGTGTAGAGATTCTTGGTGCTGAACGGCGTCGTCGCTGGGGTGATAAGAAGAAGCTCGACATCGTCATGTCGGTTGGAATTGAGGGGGCGACCGTGACGCGGCAGCAGATTTACACCTGGCGGCGAGGGCTGAGGAGGAAGGGGGCTCCTGTTGCCGTCGGCGGGTCCCATGTTCCTTCCCGTGGACATGCCCGTGGCGCATTGCGAACCCCGTATGGGCAAAGGCACTGACAAATTGTCAGCGCTGGTTGAGTTACAACTATGCTGTGGGCGGAACCTGCGCTTTGACAGCGAGATCGATACCGCCACTCTGACCCGGCTCATCCAAGCGGTTGAGGCAGCATGATCGGACCGGGAACTGGGGTTCGGGTGTACCTTGCCTGTGGGTTCACCATGCCCAAAGGGATCGAGGGTTTGGTTGCGCTGACGCAGGATGTGTTGCGGCCAGAAGCCGACGGGAGGCGCGGTCTTCGCCTTTGGGGGAAGGCGTGGCGACCGTTTGAAGCTTCTTTATTTTATGGCCAGGGGTCCAGTCTTTATTACAAGGTTTTGCAGAAGGGTCGCTTTCCATGGCCGTCGGCGGCCGACGGGACGGCCAGGCTGACGTCAGCGCAAATGGCGATGTTATGGGAAGGAATTGACTGGCGACGCCCCAAATGGGGTGCGCCGCAGGCGCGTGTCGGATGATTTATCTCTCTGATGTAATGGTTTTATGGCTACTCGCCCTGACTTATGGTGGTCAGGTGCATGTCGAATGTCGCCGAAAATCATCCAGACGATCCTGCCTTTCTGAAGGCGATGATCACCGCCTTGCAGGCGGGAAATGCGAAGATGTCGGCGACGTTGCAGGCGCATGACCAGTTGATCCAGGCCTTGCGGCTGCGCCTTGCCCGGCTAGAAACAGGTCTTCGGCAAGTCTTCGGAAAAGATCGAGGGGGAAATCCAGCAGCTGGAACTGGCCCTGGAGGATCTTTTGATCCCCGCGGCGGGGAGCAATGCCGGGCCAATCAATGAGGCCGACGAGGCAGCGTCTGTTGCGCCTATGCCAAACGCGCCCGAAAGATCACGCGCCGTCGTCCGCGCGTATCACACAAGTCAGTTCGCGAGCGCAGGGAGCTCGATCCCGGCGCCTGCTGCCCCGCCTGTGGCGGTGGACTACGTCTTGTGGGCGAAGACACAAGCGAAATCCTCGACCTGATCGCCGCCCAGATGAAGGTCATCGAGATCGCCCGGTTGAAGAAATCCTGCCGCTGCTGCGAAAGATGGTGCAGTTGCCCGCGCCCAGCCGTCCGATACCAGGCAGCATGGCTGGCGCCGGCAAGCCCCAGCATGCCCGTTTCCGGTCTTGAACGTCTAGCCAATCGCAAGCTCAAGACGAGATATCGCGCCTGATCACATTGTCGCTGCCCCAAAATCGTCTGGGCGTCCGGGCAGATTCGTCGTAGGCGATCAACGGGCCATTATTTCTGACTTGTGTGCCCCTGCGCTGAAGCAAGAAGGGCTAGTTCAGACTTTTTCTGTTCCAATCGTCGGAAATGGTATAATCGACCACTTGATCAAGTCAACTGCACGCTGAAGGATCGCTTTCGTTTCATCAAAGTTGGGCGAAACAGCTATGACACAGCCCATAGAGTCTCGGTAGTCGCGCTGCCTGACGATGGGCGTCTTGGGTTTAACATCCAATTTAACCTCCGCGACGCCTGACAAGGCAGCCGCCCTGGCTTGGCCATCTATCCAATCGAGGATGCCATCGCGATCAGGAAGTAGACAGTGCCAAGCCGCGACACGGGAATGCCTTCGGCCCAGGTTCCATTCATTGCCGATAACAAGTTTAATGTGTTCGGTGACAAGATCGACGCCGTAGGCCAATTGAACCGATTGAGGACCGCCAGCGAGACGCGGATTGACTTCAATTTATTGGGCCACGCTCTGTCAAACGGAATTCGATATTCGCTGGCCCCCAGCCGAGGTCGAGGGCTCGCAAGCAGCTCAGCGAAAGTTCGGTTATTCGTTCATACTCTTCATCGCCAGCAGGGCCGGAAACGAGCCTTCACGAAAGACGAAGTAGGGTGGCGAGTCGAACTCAGCGGCCTCAATACCAATTACCTCATTTCCCATCAGGTGCGCCCAATAGTGGGGGCCTTCCGCGAATTCTTCCACCAGTATCCTCGGCGAAGTCTGCCAGAGGTGCTTCTCGCCCAACAGATAGCTCGTGTGTTCGGCCAGCTCGTCGAAGTCACGGCATAACTGGACCCCGCTGCTGCCCGCGCCCACGGCTGGCTTAAGGACTACCGGGAGCCCAAATCTCCTGAGCAGCACTGTTTACCTCGGGCGCATTGGCTGCCAAGCGGTAAGCTGGGATTGGAACACCGCCCTCCGCGAGGAGTTGACGTTGGGTGAATTTGTCGCAGCATCGTGCAATTGCTATGGGGTTCGGTCCTGGAAGCTGGAAATGGCGACAGAGCTCGCCAACAGTCGCATAGACCGGCTCAAGGGCGGTTGTAATCCCTTCAATTTCATAGGTCGCACTCAACCGGGAACATTCGTGGATAAGCGCGTCGAGATTGGTTGTGTCAACGGCGACTGCTTCAATGCTTCCCGCTGCAAGATATTCGTACTGCGCCGGGTTAGCGGACAGGACAATTGGATGAAGGCCAAGACGCTGGGCGGCTTGGACGTATAGCTCGCCATTCGCGATTGTGCCTTCAAGCAATATTAGCGCTCTTCTTGCCATCGTAGACACCTAGATTGCGTGGCGCAGTGACACTAAGCACAAATCGGTTCTTAAGCGTACTACTTGAGGTATGTAACGGCGGGTTGGAGGCTAAAAGTTCTGCAAGTTTACTTGAGGGATCTGTTGCACCCGTCTTAAACCGCTGCTGTGACATTAAGCATCTTGACTGATTTCCGACGGGTGCAGTGTTCAGGGCACTAGATGCGTCGGCAGAATGCTCAAATGCGAGCACTCGGCGCGAAGTGTGAGTAGTCAACCGTACTCGGCTACGCTCACGCAAGCCGTCTCCCATTCCCTGCCCACCAACCCCCGGTGCGGAGGCTCACCATTCAGATCTCCAGCCCTATTCTGGGACTCTATTTCTGAGGGCAGCATGGCTAATCAAGTGTGGCAACGCGTGACCACCCGCCCAAGCGAATCCTGGAAAATCGCCAAGGCTTCGTCGATGATCTCGTTCGATACAGTAAGCGGCGCAAGGACGCGTATGATATTATGCGCGCGTCCGGCCGAGGCGAGTAGTAGACCGCGTATCGCGGCCTCTTTCATAAGGTTTGCCGTCAGCGCTGTCGCCGGGCACCGGGACACTGTATCGCCAACGAGTTCAATGCCGATCATCGCGCCCAAGCCACGCACCTCCCCAATAATTTGGCGATTGTTCCCTCGGCGGCTTAGAGAGCGGAAACCGATGGTGAGGCGTTCGCCGATTTCCATGCTACGGGCGGTCAGGTTCTCATCCTCGAGCACGTTCAGAGCGGCAAGTGCCGCCGCGCAGGCAAGAGGATTTCCCGCGAACGTGCCTCCGAGTCCGCCCGGCGGCACGGCGTCCATGATCACAGCCTTGCCAATGACAGCTGCGATTGGGAGCCCGCCACCGAAACTCTTTCCGAGCGCGACAAGATCCGGCTCTACCCCTGAATGCTCGATGGCGAAACCTGGCCGGTGCGAGCGAAGCCGCACTGGACTTCATCCGCGATCAGGACGATGCCGTGGGCGTCGCACAAGGCGCGCAGACCGCGTATGAACTCGGGCGGCGCCGGCAGGAAACCAGCTTCACCCTGGACTGGCTCGATCACCATGGCTGCAACCTCGTCAGGTTCGATCTGCGTTTCGAACAGGTCTCGAAGCGCTTCGAGGGCCTCGTCTACACCAGGGCCTCGATAAGCCGAAGGAAAGGGCGCGTGGACATCAGTGGGGAAGGGGCCGAAACCGCGTTTGTATGGATAGATCTGTGAGGTCATCGCAAGGGTGAGTAACGTGCGCCCGTGAAAACCGCCGCTAAAGACAATGACACCCCTTCGACCCGAGTGGAAACGAGCGATCTTTATGGCATTCTCCACCGCTTCTGCGCCAGTAGTGACAAGCAGGGTTTTCGCCGGCGAGCGAAACGGGGCTATTGCGTTGAGGCGTTCCGCGAGCCGCACGTAACCGTCATAGGGAATGCTGCCGAAGAAGGTATGGGTGAAGCGCTGCAACTGCGCTCGAACTGCGTCAACCACCTGCGGATGCGAATGTCCGACCAGCTGACGTGGACGGTTTTCTGGCATTTTCCCTGAGCGTGCAGAACCGCCGGAAATCCCGGGCGGGGCAGTCGCTGGAGCATCATCTGGAGGCGCTGTTTCAGGCGCGCTCGATCCGGTTTTCGCGGGGCGCGGGGACCGAGAACCGCAACAGGCCGGATTTTCTGTTTCCTGGCCACGCCGAGTACACTGATCCGGCTTCTCTCCCGACCTGCTGACCATGCTGGAATCCAAATCGACGCTGAAAGACCGCTGGCGCCAGGTGCTGCCGGAGGCGGCACGGATACCGTCGAAGCATCTGCTGACACTTGAGCCGGCCATATCCGAGAACCAGACCGACCAGATGAAGGCAGCGTCTCCAGCTGGTGCTGCCTGCGAAGCTCCATGATACCTACGCGAGAGCCAGCGGTCGTGGCTGATGTCTCTCATGGATTTCGTGCAGCTCGTGCAAGCCCGCCAGCAACCGCAGTGAGACGGCCTTCAATTCCCGCTGACTCGAGGCGTGGGGAGCTTGGGGGTGGCTCGGCTTGCTTTTTAGGCTCGGTTTTTGGCTCAGGGATCGCAGGTCATTAATATCGGTAGCCGACACGTGGCCGATCTGCCGCCTGGAGGAAGCTTCGTTGCCATTGATGTCTGAGACGCGCGCACCTTCCATCTTGGCCCGCTCGAGGTGGCCTTGCTCACAGAGTGGGGAGCTGATCGCGTCACGCACCATTCGCGCCTTCCACTGCCAACCGGCCAATCGACGACGAAGCCGCCGAGCTTCGCCGGTCCGGCATGCACCTCTCACCCCGAACACCCTGCGCCGCCGCGTCGGGCGCGCTATCCTTCGAGGAGCGCGCCGTACCGATCCAGCACCTTCATCCGAAAATAGCTGAGCTCCGCGTCGAAGGATGGCGCGTCGAGTGTCCCGTCCTTTTGCCAGCTATCCACCATGTTGCAGATGGATCGGGCACTCCCTTCGGTGTTGAGCAGGCCGGACTCGAACGGGGTCCAGAGCAGCGAGATGGCGCTCACCTCCTCGTTGAGAGATGATTCAACCCATGCGCCTTTGCCTGAGCCAGTCGATGATTTGGGTCATGGGCACGCTAACTATCCGAACATCATGCGAAGCGGCTCGAACTGCAGCATCAATGCCTGGTTGATGGCGTCATTAGACGCAGTCGAAGGGAAGTGCGTGGTCATCGACATGTAAGGGAGAAAATCCTCTCCTTTAGCAATCAACGGCACAATCTGTCCGTTCGCGAACGTGGTTTCGACTGCGGCGCCCAACCACTCAGTTGGTACTGGATTGAGCGCATGAGGGTTGCGGATCAATTCGGTACCCTGTCTACAACTTTCAGGCGGCGCTTCAGGGTCGCCAATTTCGTATAGAAACGGGAATGGCCTGGTGGCATTTGGGTCCCAATTGTAATGCGTGCCGTAGCGGAATACGTGCACTGCATTCGAATGGTGTTTTCCCAATTGACCCATTCTGTTGAACTTGGCGATCGTGCCACTGTTGGCGAAGAGTACGCCCGAGATGTGTTCGGCCCCTGGCTGCGCAAAGAATCCTGAAGGGATTTCTTTCGAGCCGACATGTTTCTGGATCTGCGCCGTGCTCACAGAAAGCGACCCAGCCTCGTCCTTCCACGAGGTAGCCATTGCACCGTTGAGATACATAGAGAGCGCCGATGAACTGTTCGCCAGGGATCCGGGTGCATGGAAATCCTGGATAGCGAGGATGAGCGGTTTTCCCTTCACATGCGGCAACTCCCAGTACCTCTTCTTCAGCTTTGAGTAGAGGGGGCTACCTAGACGGATGGGCCCTTCGTTCAGGTGATACTCCGAAGCGTCCGCCAGCGACTTCGGTTCAGGAAAAGCTTGGTATGGCTGACCACTTGCTTGACCAGGATGATTGGCGGTCACCGCTTCTACGAAGACTTCAATGCCATCTCTCCGCAACAAGAAGTCTGGGCGATCATAGTCGCGCAAGACCTCATGTCCCTGCTCGGCAAACATGGTATTCAGGAATAGCTCAAAAGTCCGAGCGTCAAAGCCCGTTGATTGGAACTGCTCAACGAAGTTGCCGTCGATGTCGACGAGCTTCTCTGCGATCTCGTCAATCATTCCTCGTGCCGGCGCATACGAAAACATGTCCCGCAAGCTCACATATTGCGGATGGAGTTTTTCGTTGGTGACGATCTGATCAAACATTTTCATTGGTTAACCGTCTCCGTAGTGAAAGCCAAATAGCTACCGGTCATCAAAGCGGGTCGTTCGAGTGCACTCGGCGTATACCCGCTAGGGCTCAAAACACACGGCCACGTACTCCGGTCGACCATCTCGCCGTCGTCACTATAAAATTTCACGCATTCGCAGAGGCAGGGCGCGTCAGGTAATTACCCGCCATCAAATGGACGGGCAAGCCTTGCGAATCATAGCTCGAACCGCAAAAAAGTTGCCTACCAGGTGACTTTATTTCGGCTGCCGAGCCCTTCAGGCTTGCATATAACACTGACTTTGTAGCCCACATCGGAGCGAGGCAGATGTCGTTCAAAGGCGTTATTCCGCCCGTCACAACGCCCTTTCATGCGGACGGATCGATTGACCGTGACGGCTTCTGCGTCATGGTCGAGCACCTCGTCGCCGCTGGCGTCCACGGTATCATTGTCGGTGGCACGACAGGCGAGTACTACGCCCAGTCACGCGATGAGCGTGTCGTCCTGCTAAAGCTTGCAAGGAGCATGGTGAAGGGGAAGTTGCCCCTGATTGCTGGCGTCGGCGCGATCCGCACGGAAGACTGCATCGAATATGCGCTGGTTGCAAAGGACCTGAAGTACGACGGCATCCTGATAGGTTCGCCCTACTACGCTGTCCCCACGCAGCTCGAACTTGCCAATCATGCCCTTGCAATTGACAAGGCCGCCGATCTGCCGGTGATGCTCTACAACTATCCCGGACGCACCGGCACGATGATGGATTTCGAGTTCCTGGACCGCGTCGGTCGCAGCTCCAATTTCTGTGCAATCAAGGAGTCGAGCGGCAGCATGAATCAGCTGCACGCCCTGGCTCGTGACTATCCGCATATCGACCTGTTCTGCGGGATGGACGATCAGGCGCTCGAATTCTTCGCCTGGGGCGCCAAGGGTTGGGTCTGCGGAGCGGGCAACTGCCTGCCGGCTGAGCACCTCGCGTTGTACGAAGCGTGCGTTATTGAGAAGGATTTCACCAAGGGCCGGCAGATCATGTCGGCCCTTCTACCTCTGATGAGCCTTCTCGAACAGGGCGGCAAGTTCGTCCAAAGCATCAAGTTCGCGTGCGAATTGGCTGGATTGCCGGCTGGGCCGGTGCGCCGACCTATGCGGGCACTCGACGACCAACAAAAGCGGGAACTCGAGTCGACGATCCGCACCCTTAAAGCAGTCATCGCGTCGATCACTACAAAATCCCAAAAGAGGGCTTCCGAGAATGTCATCGCTATTAACGCGTGATGAGTACCAGAACTTGGCGGACAGCTTGCCACTGCCTACCAACGCAGTGATCGACGGCACGGCGCGGGCAGCACAATCTGGGGATACATTCGAAACCATCAATCCCGCCACGGGGCAGGTCATCGCCAGGATCGCTTCCTGCGGCCAGCCCGACGTCGATCTCGCTGTCGAAAAAGCACGACTGGCGTTTGAATCGGGCGTCTGGTCGCGTGCGCATCCGAGCGAGCGCAAGCGCGTTCTGCGGCGGCTAGTAAAACTGATGAAGCGAGACGCCCATGAGCTTGCAGTGCTTGAGACGCTTGAAAGCGGCAAGCCGATCTATGACGTCGAAACCATAGACATTCCAGAGGCCCTGCACTGCCTGGAATGGCACGCCGAAGCCACCGACAAGCTCTACGGCCAGACGTCGCCTTCCGGTGATGATGTCGTATCGATGATCGTACGCCAGCCGCTCGGCGTGGTCGCTTGCGTTCTGCCCTGGAATTTCCCTATCCTGATACTGGCATGGAAGATCGGGCCAGCTCTTGCGAGCGGCAACTCCGTAATCGTCAAGCCGGCCGAGCAGACCAACATGTCAACTTTGCGCATTGCCGAACTGGCGCATGAGGCGGGGATCCCCGCGGGCGTCCTCCAGATCGTAACCGGTCCCGGCGAGATCACCGGCAAGGCACTCGGCCTGCATCCCGACGTCGACATGGTCGCCTTCACCGGTTCGACCGATGTCGGCCGGAAATTCCTGGAATATTCCGCCAGGTCCAATCTCAAGCGCATCGTGCTCGAATGCGGCGGGAAGAACCCCTGCATCGTTCTGGATGATGCCGAGAACCTCGATGTCGTAGCACAGCATGTCACCCAGGCGGTCTTCTGGAACATGGGCGAGAACTGCTCGTCCAATTCGCGCCTCATCGTTCACGAGAAGATCAAGGACCGCCTGGTGGAAACGGTCCTGCACAAGCTCAGGGAATGGCCTCTGGGGGAACCGCTGAACCCAGCCAACCGGCTCGGTGCCATTGTCTCGAAGGAGCAGTTCGACCGAATTATGGCCTACATCAAGAAGGGGCGGGCGGAAGGCGCCAGGATGGTCACGGGCGGGAACGCCCACAGGTGCGGGAAAGGCTTTTTCATCGAGCCCACCGTGTTCGACGATGTTACCCCCGAAATGACAATTGCACGGGAAGAAATTTTTGGACCGGTGCTTTCCGTCATTAAGGTTACCAACGCTGATGAAGCAGTCCGGGTAGCAAATGACACGCAATATGGACTTGCAGCCTCGATCTTCACAGCCAATCTTGGCAAGGCACATCGTATCGCGCGAGACATCCGCGCCGGAACGGTGACCATCAACTGCTATGGGGAAGGAGACATCTCGACGCCCTTCGGCGGCTTCCAGCTTTCAGGCTTCGGGGGACGGGACAAGTCGTTGCATGCCCACGACCAGTATACCGAACTCAAGACCATCTGGGCGGATATTTCCGATCCTGAGGTCTCGCGTTCGGTAGACTAGCCGATCGCAAAGATGACCGACCACGCGGCTGTCCGCACGCCTGCGGACACGTCCCCGTCCGGCTGGTACGGTATTCTGCCGCCTCCCAAGGCACCGGAGGTGCTGCGCGACCGTCACAAGGCAGACTGGCTCATTGTCGGAGCCGGCTTTGCTGGTCTGGCGGCCGCGCGGCGTCTGTCCCAACTGGTGCCGGACGAGCGCATTGCGGTCGTCGACGCCCAACGCATCGGTTGGGGTGCTGCCGGGCGCAACTCCGGCTTCATGATCGATCTTCCGCACGAACTCGGCAGTGAGCACTACGGCGGAAGCCAGGACCGCGACCGCCGGCGCATCCGCCTGAACCGGGCCGCGATCGAATTCTCTGCTTCATCCGCAGACGAGTACGGTCTGCAGAAGTTCTTTGTTCGGGCCGGCAAATTTCATGGGGCGGCAACCGGCCACGGTCTCTCTGCCCTACGCGGGTTCGAGGAGCACCTGACGGGATTAGGCGAGCCATTCGAGCGGCTCGACGCGCTGCAGCTGAAGGAAATCACCGGAACCGACTTCTTCGCCGGAGGTACCTTTACGCCGGGAACAGTAATGGCACAGCCGGCCGGCTTCATCCGCGGCCTCGCCCAAGGGTTAACCCGCGGTCTCCATATATTCGAGAATTCGCCGGTCATATCTCTGCAGACCGGCAAAATGCATACCGTGAGGACGACCGGGGGCGAGATCACCGCGCCGCGGCTGATACTGACGGTCAACGGTCATCTTGAAAGCTTTGGCTTCTTCAGGAAACGCCTGCTCCATGTGTTCACCTACGCCAGCATGACAAGGCCGCTCTCCAGGACCGAACAGGCGCTTCTGGGCGGTGAACCGAACTGGGGCCTGATCCCGGCTGATCCGATGGGATCAACTATCCGGAGGATCGGCAACCGGATCCTCGTCCGCAACACCTTCACCTATAATCCGGATATGTCCACCAGTGAGAAGCAGATCCGTCGGATCGGCGCTGCGCACGACCGATCGTTCCAGGCGCGCTTCCCTATGCTGGGTGAAATACCGATGGAATTTCGCTGGGGAGGCCACTTGTGTCTCTCCCTCAATTCAGCGCCCGCATTCGGCGAAATTGAGGATAGGGTCTTCGTAGCCGGATGCTGCAATGGCCTTGGAACGGTGCAAGCTACCCTCTATGGGATGCTGGCTGCCGATCTTGCCGCCGGTAGCAATGAGCCGATGGTTGCAGACGCCCTGAGCGAGCCAACCCCAGTTCGGCTGTATCCAGAACCGCTGATGTCGATCGGAGTGCCGTTGAAGCTGTGGGCGATGCAGAAGCGGGCCGGCAGAGAGCTCTAGCTTTCTCGTTCTTGCGCCGCCGTTTCCCGGATCCAGCTACGGAGGCTCTGCGCGGCAGGGGACAGTGTGCGATTTTCATACCAGGTGAGATAATAGCTACCAGGGGCGGGCAACTCGAGATCCGTCAGTCTGACGAGACTCCCTTCTTCGATCTGCGCCTTGACAAGGCGGTGCCAGCCAACAGCCACCCCTTGATCGGCTTGAGCGGCCTGGAGAGCCACGAAGAACTTGCCGAAGCGCCGACCACGGGTCGGCCCATGCGAGACTCCCGCGCGCCGCAAGACCTCGTCCCAGCCAGCCCAGTCGGGATCCACCCAGTCAACGTGCAGCAAAGGAAGGTCGGCCAACGACTCCGCTGTTGCGTCGCGATGCTTGCTTGCAAATCCAGGGCCGCATACCGGGTAGATTGTTTCATCGAAAAGGAGTTCAGCATCTTCATTCGACCACGATCCAAACCCGTAGCGGATACGCAGTTCGACTTCGGCGCGCCGGTATTCTCGAGGATTGTCCGAAATCAGGTGGTCAACGGCAATGTCCTGATTTCGCGTCCAGAAGTCCGGCATCCGTGGGATCAACCACATCGACGCGAACGCATCAGAGCAGGCGAGAGTGACGTTCTTCGCCCGGTCGCCGTGCTTCACATTTCGGACGATATCTGCGGCCCGCGAAAAACCGCTGGCCAACGCGCCATAAAGGTCTTCGCCGGCGCCTGTCAGCGCCACGCCGGTTGCCAGCCGAGCGAAGAGCGGAACACCGAGCTCATCCTCGATCGCTTTGATCTGCCGGCTGACAGCCCCAGGAGTGACGTTCAGTTCGGCAGCAGCCAATTTGAATGACAGGTGCCGGGCAGACGCTTCAAAAACAGCCAAAGCAGTCAGGGACGGCAGGTCGTAATAGCGGCGAACCATCTCAAGCTCCAAATACTTCGACAATCGCGCCGGGCGACAAATATATCCACCACTCGGTACTTTTGGAAATCGGGTTGCAGCTGATAATCTGCGTTACGGCCGATTATGGCCGCAATTCCAACCCAGCTGCGCCGCAGCTTAGTAAAACTGCTCGAACCATGCTTCGCGATCTGCGACGCTGCCCGATCAAAGTCCGACACCGCTGTAGCGTAGCACAATCCGTGGCGATGCCGCTGGCTGACAACTCAACAAGGAGGTGAAACTTTTGCAGGACTGCCCCACTAGTCTTCGGCGGCCTTTCAGAGATTATGATGGGAACTTTTCTCAAAGGTTGACTTGAGCCGTGACTGGCATTGATAAGAAAACTGCGGTGATAACAGGCGCTGCGGGATGCATAGAGCGAGCTATCTCCAGGCAGTTCGTTGAAAGGGCTTTCGTGTGGTTGCGAGCGACCTCGACCAGGCCGGACTCGACAGGCTTGAGGCAGAACTAAATCTATCCGGACAGAATGTCTGGACCAAAGCTGGTGACCTCAGGAGCAAGGACTATTGCGAGGATTTGATCGAGTACTCCGTCCAGGCGACAGGGCTCGACATGCTCGTCAACAAAGCCGGAATCATCACGCGAGGAAATATTCTCACGACGACCGGCGAATTTTGCGAGCGGACATTCGAGATTAGCGTGAGTTCCATTTTCCATACCTCCCGGAAAGCCATAGGCCACATGAAGAGACATGGCGGCGGCGCCATTGTGAACGTCGCATGTTACTGGGGACCCTATCCCGGGCCTGGGCACGCCGCGTACTGGATCAGCGAAGCAGCCGTGGCGGCGTTGCCAAAATGTCTCGGCCGCGACCAGGCAAGTGACGGGACGCGGTCAACGCGGTGTGCCCAAATGAAGTCAACGCGCCGATGCTGCGTACCGGCCCTCCGGCCTGGCTTCGATCCGTACACAGCCGCAGCGGAGGCCAACAACCCGGTGCCTTAAGGCCGGCTCGCGGAGCCAGACCAAATAGCCGACGTGGTAATCTTCCTATGTCCTACGCTCCGTCACGGGCACGGCGGTCGAATTGAACGATGCAAAAGCTCTCTATTGAGGCACCCATGGCTGATAGGCTATCAGGCAAGATCGCAATCGTCACAGGCGGCGGACGTGGTATCGGCGCCGGTATTACACAGCGGTTCGTAGAGGAGGGGGCGAGAGTTGCCATTGTGCAGAGAAATTCGCCGCCTGACGGGATGCTTAACAATCGAACCATCTATGTGAAGGCGGATCTCGCGAATTCCAACGACATTCGATCCGCTGTCGAAACTGTGGTCAAAAGCCTTGGCGGTCTGGATATCCTGGTCAATAACGCTGGTGTCATGTTCGAGAAGACGGTCGATGAGATGGCTGAGGCGGACTGGGATCACATGATGGATATCAATCTTAAGGCCCCATTCCTGCTCACGAAGGCGGCGTTGCCACACCTCCGCAACCGGACTGGTGCAAGCGTGGTCAATATCGGGTCGATTGAAGGCCTGGCGTCCAAATCCTGGCCATCCTGCATATTCCGCCTCAAAAGCCGGCATTCACGGGTTTACCGCAGCAGTAGCGGTCGATCATGGGCATGAGGGCATCCGGTGCAATGCCATTGCACCGGGCTGAATCAATTCTGATCTCAGTGAAATCCACATACATAGCATGGCCGACAGCTCCCGCCTCTACAGAGAACTGCTCGCCATGCATCCGGTTGGCCGTCTTGGCGAGCCAACCGATATCGGAAATCTAGCCGTTTGGCTTGCCTCGGCAGAGAGCGCCTTCGTGACCGGTCAGGTTTACGTCATCGACGGCGGCCGTACCAAAAAGTTGCCGCTACCGATTCCCTAGGCCACGAAGCCGGCCAATGGGCCGGCTCTCTGCCCCTTGTCAGACTGTCGGATCGACTTTCTCACGAATTCGCCTGGTAATGCGATCTATAAGTGTTACCAGAACCACGACGTCTCCAAACCTGCAGGCGAGAGATCGCCCAACTTACCGGTGCCAGACAAGGACACCATTACGGTTTGAGGCATATGCACGCAGCGCGTCAGGCACAAAAACTTCATCGTTCACGGCGGATGGCCCCGGGATGAAAACCGGCCCGTTTTCAGATGCAGCAATGATCGACAGCAAAGGGTCGTTGATGGCGAGCATTTGGTAATGGAATCGAAGACTCTGGTCATGCTCTTGCACAACGATTTGGCTCCATCCGCGGCAAAATCAGTTCTCGTGAACTGATGTCATTGCGCTGAGGACCGGCCGCAAATATGGTTCGTAAACTGCTGTACAGGGAGGGGATGATGGGGGCAGGTGAATTGAAGTACGGCGGGTCTGCGCTATGGCGAATACACGCGAAGAGCAACCGTCGGAAGGCCGAGGCATACTGGCTGGGTTTTCTTGAAGGTGTTCTGGCCAGCGAATCCATTGAGAGCCTGGAAATCGCGTCAATTCGGGCCGAAGCCGAGCAGTTCCTCCAGCTGTTTGGAGACGACGACGCAGCAGACCTCATCCAGGATTTGGACACCGCATACAGCGATTACCGTGGGGAAATTTTCGGGATCATCTCCGGAATCGTCGACTATCGCTTGAGACCGTTCTCCGAAAGCAGCCCAAATGACTGCTGCAACAGGTTCTTCGGCTTCTGTGCCGGGATTGCCTGCGACAATCGCCTGAAGATCATGGAGGTCGAAAAGCTGATCGACCGCATCGACCAGAACGCGCAACTCCTCGATGACGCCAGGATTGCGGCTTTGAAGAGGGTGGCTGCCAAGGCGATATCGGATGGGCATCTATCGACGGATGAAGAAGAAGACATCGGCGAGTGGATCGTTCGATTGGTCGGCGATAGCTGCGCAGACACCGGGTTACCAACTTACGGGAACACGCCCTCCATAGACGGCGTCCTGAGAGACTCGAGCATGTTGGTGTTCGAGAACGCGGGATTTGTAGTGACCGGTAACTTTAGTATGGGGCCTAGAAAGGCTATCGAGGGATGGATCGTAGAACGGGGAGGGGTGGTTACTAGGAGCGTCTCCCGCAGCACCGACTACCTGATCATAGCCGCGATCGCTTCGCGCGATTGGCTCCATAGCCATCAGGGGACCAAGATCATCGAAGCCCTGAAGCTTCGCGAGAAGGGCGGCAACATACATTTCGTGGAAGAGCTTACTCTCCAGAAGGCGCTGGGCCTTTGACGGCGGGTCCTTCAACACAGGAGGCGTCGTCCCGCTCGGCGGACCGGACCGCGCTCCACGTGTCTGTAGCGGCCTCCCTCATCTCGCTTGCAGCAGTTCGAGAATACAATCGCGTGGGGGCACGGTTCTAATGCCTGTCCCCTTTACTGGAGGTCGTGACCTCTGGATGACATGACCATCGGTATCGATCAGCCGCAGCCAACTCGCTTGCACGCAAGTCCAGTGGAAGTAGCAGCCCGATGGCCTCTCCCGGTTGGCGCGTTGCCACTCTTTTGGAGTTCACAAAGACGCCGAAGATTCCGAGATAATGAAATAGACTTCATTGTCCGCCAATCCTGCTCAATCAACTTTGCCTCCTTGGAAAATTCCACAATTTGTCCGAGACCCTACTGGCTACAGGCGACTCAGGAATCCCACCGAAGTGACGTTGGCCTCAGGCTCTTCTTGATAGAAGCGCTGCCCCGCGATCACGTGAAAACCTTTCCTTCACAATCTAAAATAACTCGGCATCTTTTGACCGCCTGAAGAGTTAACTGGCTACCTGAAGCAATCTTTTAGCGGTCGTCCAAATAGTTTGAAGAGCCCAGACCACCGGGGGGGCCGCCATGCAAATGAATGAAGCTAGGACGAGTCGGCCGGCGGCGTTGAAAGTCTTGAATTTACGATTTGCGATGAGAGCCTGCACGGCGACCTGGAGCGCTAGGTCGTCCAAATAGTCGTCGGTGGCGGATTGACCATCCTCCGGAAAATACCGCCTCCTGGCGGCTTCACCGAATTCCTCTGATCGCAGTTTTGCGATGTCGCCGAAATATAGGAGGTTCGCCGATCCATCCACGGTCCGATGAAAGTGATGTAGGAATTTTGGTAAGAATGAAGTCAATGATATGACAGCCGCTACGGCCAATAGAGGAAGAACAACAAGGAATGCTGCTCGGTAGCCCATGGGCGGTTCGTCCAAGGATCGGAGTATAGTGATAATCGATCCCATCCAAACCGAGCAAAAGGTGAGCAGGGCTGCGTTCTTCGTTTCTGCAAATTTCACGAGGTCCAGCATCAGCCCATGGCTGGCGGAGAGCAGTTTCTCATAACTGTCTTGCTGATCATTTCTGGCCATCGCAATCCTACGCAGCTTCATTGAGTTGCACGCCTAGAATGTTGGCGAGAGGACAGTTGTCCATTGTCCCGCAGCATTTCAGCGTCGAGTTTTTGAAACTGTTGAAGAACGCCCGCTCAGCCTCACGCCAGCCATCTAACGCTAGGACGAAATCTGCGAGGACTTTACCGTGATCTGAGCAGGCGGAAATTGGGCGGTTCTCATGGCCGCATTTGCATCTTTGCCGAAGCGTCATGACGCGACGCTCCTTTCGCACGACTGAAAGCAGCCTCTTACCGTCCAAGTGCAGTCGCACTCGGCGCTCATTGTTTACCCGCTTCTCCACGGTCGAAAAACGGTCTTCCCGAAGAAAAGCTATGTACGCTTGGCCGAGGTTGGACGCATTGAATTCCGCGACCGCTTGAAGTTTCGCAGCCTCTGACCCGTGGGCCCTAGCATCGGCCTTTCCAGGCCATGAGCGTATTACCGCGGCGGCGCCTTGCCTAAGGAGAAAAAGTAGCAACTTCCGCCACCATCCAGCCGCCGCCTCATGACTGTCGATGGTATGAGGCTCGAGCTCCGCCCAAAAAAGACAGAAGCTTCCGTCGAAGTTTATGTGGCGTTCCGGGCAGAACGATGGAAGATGGTCCGGTTTCGATTCGCGAGCTTTAACCGTCTCGCCGACCCTCTTGACATCGATAAGAAATTTAGTCCCTGGGGCACCGGAAGCAAGCGGGGGCTGGACAGCAAAGATTGCGCTCTCGCCATTCTCGCGGATGAAGACGGCATGGTTCAAGTTTGCAGTCTCAGCCAATAGCCAAACGGCCGACATCGGTGTTAGCACTTCTCCCAGTAAGGTCGGAACGGCTCTTCGGCAGCTCTGGCTATTGAAGGACTCACCACCACGTAAGCGGCAGCGTGTATGGCTTTGGCCACCTTGTTTTCATCGGCAACGAGCGCTTCTAGCACCACATCATACGTGAGACCTGACTTTCGCCTCGACGTTCCGAAGAGCGTGCGCACCGATGCCGGGCCTCCGTCATATGCGGTTTGGCCGATTGCCGTCTGCTCGCCAGTGCAGCGCTTCTGTTCGTCCTCTGATCCTAAGACTGCTCGTCCTGTGGAGCAGCGAACACGATTGCCCTGCATGCCAAGTCGAGTGATGGCAGTTGGTCCATACTCAAAACCAATCGCCAATCCCAGACCGTCCGTATCTACGTTATTCGCGCGCAGCCGCTCAAGCGCTAGGTCGAAGCTGCTCCTGAAGGCACCGGCGCAAAGTGTTCCAGTCGATACCGTGTCCTCGGTGTAGGTCTGAAAGGCGGTACCCTCCATCAAATGGCCATGGATGCAGTCACCGATGAACCTGATACGACGTCCCGAGAAGTCGGAAGAAAGAACCCGATCAAGTTCTGAGCGGATGACATGGAGACAGCGAACAACGTCTTCCGGATCATCGTCGATATGGGCGTCCACATAGGCTGTGAAATTGTCGACGTCAGCGTAGACCGAAATCGTCTCCATCCGTCTTGAGTTGCCCGCGGTCAGCAAAGGGATGTCGAGAGCTCGCAGGGGTGGCGTGACTCGCGTGAAGACAAAGGAGCCGATTGGATTGTTCTTGTTGTCGGCGTGCCAATCCGACACCAGGGTGTCCTTGCTCAAGCCGAGCTGCGCTGCATCCTGGCACTCGGAGATCTCTGCGTCGGTCAACGGCGTAAGCGGTATGTCCCCAGCATCGAGCTCTTCGAGGCCTATTGCAGATCGTGCCTCGTTGCTGAGATAGATTCCAACGTCATTTCCGTTCGACGCGATCTTTGCGGCCATGTTGGCAGGGCGGCCAAGGAATAGCGGTTCTCGGTTGCCGTTGCGGCCGTTGTTGACGACCAACGCACGGCCGCTGTCTATGCCAATACGAACCTGCGCTGCGGGGATGTTCTCATCATCGTCGCCCGTTTCCTGCAGGACGTCGCTGATCAACCGTGCAATCGCCACCGCTCGGTTCACGCGGTCGCCTTCCGAATCCTCGCCGTAGGGCTTGGCGACGACCGCGTGGGGGCGCTGGTTATGAAAATCGACACGCAGGGCATCCGACGCTGATAAGATTCTGTGTACGGCCCTGTAGTGAAGATTGAGAAAGCGGAGTGTCCTCTTATGGCAGGTCTCTCCTTCCGTCGCGGTGCTTTTAAGCATGTCTCGAAGGTTCAAAATGTCGGCGTAGAGGTGAACAGCATCTATTCGGTAGGCTTTGTTCGTCGGTATGGACGTCAGTGACGTATCCCGCTTGTAGTCGGCGACCGTCACCGTTTCAACGTCCTTGATGCGGGCATCAATGGCATTTTTAGCGCGGTCATATTTCCAACTATTCGACAATTTTCGACTCCATTCATCTTTAGGCGCCCGGGGCGCCTCACAAGCTTCGATCAAATTTCCTGTCCGTCTATTTCGCATAGAAGCGTCGAGATTGTGCGCCGGGAGAGATGCCCTCCTTGCGTTCAATTCGCTGTTTGTTCTGACAGAGATTTTCCAAACGCCTTTGCATCTGGGAAAAGCGGTTCTTTACAAAAAAGCCTCAGTCACCTCTTGGACGGGGAAACATGTCGAGGCGTACACTCGTCTCATTCGAGGCCAGTTTTACTGCAAGACGTTGCGTCAAACCGATACTTGGGCCGGCTCAGGAGCAACAGGGCTGTCCCAGATCCCGCAAATTTCACCATGCTGCGAATCCAGCCCCAAACGTACGCAACGTTGTCGTCTAGAGTCACAATTTTGAGTCCCACCAACACCAACCAACACTTGCTAGCACGGAACCGCACAAGGTCGTTGGCGCAAAAAAGTAGTCTCACGATTGAATTTTTTTCCTCGACGCACTCGTCGAGTGTGCACCCGTGACCTGCCTTCGGCGGGAACCGGTCTTTCTTGTCGATGCGAGCTATCTGATCGGACGGCCCGACCACGGCCGCGCGTTAGTCAACAGACGCGTGAGACTTTTGCAGTAGGTCAAAGCTTCGGGCTCCAGCAATAGTTGAGGCCGGCTCACACGGGCCGTACCGTTAATCTGGAGGCCGGCATGACTGCTCAGCTACAACTTTCTCGTAGAGGAGGGCGGGAAGCGCGGCGGACGATCCGCATGGCGCCGAAGGTCGACATGTTGCCGACGCTGAAGCGCGGCCTGCCGGTCGTAGAGCCGATGAATGCCGAGCAGGTTGAGCGCGTTCACGAGGCTTCTCTCGCGATCCTTGAAGAAGTAGGCGTAGTGTTTCGCGATCCGATCGCAATCGAGGACTGGAAGAGAGCCGGAGCGGACGTGCGGGCGGATGACCGCGTTCACCTCGACCGCGGCTTGGTCATGGAACTTATCAAGACCATCCCCCCCAAAGTCGAATATTTCGCTAGGGATCCGGCGAAGAATGTCGCGCTCGGCGGCAACAAATCTATCTTTGTGCCTATGACCGGCGCGCCTTACATGCGCGATCTAGATGACGTCCGGCGTGGCCCGACGATCGCGGACCTTGGGACCTTTCACAAGCTAGCGCACATGATGCCGGCGTTGCATTCATCGGCGCACCACATCGTGGAGCCAATGGACATTGTTGTCGCGCATCGGCACCTGCACATCACCTATTCGTCAATGAGGCATTCCGACAAGATATTTATGGGCATGACTACTTCGCCCAAAAATGCGGAGGATGTGCTTGATATGTGCGAGATCCTGTTCGGCGAAGGCTTCCTCGACAAGCATGCAGTGACCACCGGAAACTGCAATGGCAATTCGCCGCTCGTGTGGGACCAGGTTATGCTGGGCGGCATGCGTGCTTTCTGCCGGCGCAATCAGCCCGTTCTGTGCTCGCCATTCGTTCTCGGCGGCGCTAATACGCCGGCCTCCACCGCGGCGGCGGTGGCTCAGCTCAATGCGGAGGCGCTTTCTGCACTCGCGTATACGCAGGTGGTCCGGAAGGGCTGCCCCGCGATTTATGGGCACTATCTGTCGACCGTGTCGATGCAATCGGGAGCGCCGATGGCGGGGACGCCGGAGATATCGCTCATGAACTTCATGATCGGTCAGATGGCTCGCCGCTACAATGTCCCTTGGCGTACCTCAAACCTGCTCGGCGGCGCCAAGGTCTTCGATGCGCAAGCCGGCTATGAGAGTGCGATGACGATGATGGCCGTGCTGATGTCAGGCGCAAACTACATTTGGCATTCGGCTGGCTGGAATGAAGCCGGTATGCACTGCTCGATCGCGAAGTTCGTCGTCGACGCCGAAGTCTGCTCTATGGGCTATCGCATGACCCAAGGCATCCAGTGGGACGACTTTGACGAAGCCTTGGCTGCGGTCCGCGATGTCGGGCCCGGCGGCCATTACTTTGGACATCCGCATACACAGGCGAACTTCGAGAAGGCCTTCTTTATCCCGAAACTGTTTGACAATAACTCGATCGAGCAGTGGTACGCCGATGGCTCCAAGGACATCAAGCAACGCGCGCTCGATCATGCACGCCGTCTTCTGGACGAATATGAAGAACCTAAGCTCGATGTCGCGAAGGACGAGGAATTGCGCGCGTATATCGATCGTCGCTCACGGGAAATCCCCGCCGTCGATGCCCTGAATGAAGACTTCTGACCCACGTCATGCGCATCGATCACATCAACCTTTATACCACTCGGCTACCGGTTAAGGGCGGCGTCTACCGTATGGCGAGCGACGAGGTGGAGTCGCTGGACAGCACGCTTCTCGAGATAGTGACCGATCACGGACTCACGGGCTGGGGCGAAACCTGTCCAGTTGGGCCGCTATATCAACCGCATCATGCATTGGGCGCCCGCGCAGCGATAGCCGAAATCGCCCCGGGGCTCGTCGGTTCTGAGATAGCCTCGATCAGGCTTCTAACAAAACGCATGGACGAACGCCTCAACGGGCATGGCTATGCCAAGGCAGCGTTCGACATGGCGCTCCTGGACCTCCTCGGCCAGCAGCTAGGCGTTCCGGTCTCGACTCTCTTGGGCGGCGCGCTGACCGACCGCGTTCCAGCCTACTATTCGCTGATCGTCGGCGCACCGGATGAAACCGCTCGAATTGCCGCCGATAAGCTGAAGGCGGGCTACTTGCGCCTTCAGGTCAAGATCTCGGGGCGCTCTCTCGAAGAGGACGTGGCCACAATTCGCAAAGTTTGGGAGGCAGTCGGTTACAAAGCGCGCATCGCTGTGGATGGCAACAGAGGCCTCACTGTCGCTTCTGCAATCCATCTTGATCGGCTATGTGAGGCAATCCCGTTTGTTTTCGAACAACCTTGCAACACTATGGATGAGGTCGCCACACTGAAGGGCAGGGTAACGCACCCTATATATCTGGACGAGAACACAGAGGATCAGAATGCCGTACTCAAGGCGATCTCCCAGGGCATCGCTGACGGCTTTGGCTTCAAGATCACTCGCCTTGGAGGCCTCACAAAGATGACGGCCGTTCGCGACCTTTGTGCCATCCGCTCCTTGCCGCATAGCTGCGACGACGCCTGGGGTGGCGACATCATTGCGGCGGCCTGCGTCCATCTCGCCGCGACCGTAGAGCCGTGCCGCATGGAGGGTGCCTGGATCGCGCAGGAATATATCGACGGACATTTCGACGCGAAGAACCCGGTTGTTATCGAAAAGGGTCACATCGCCGTGCCGCAACTGCCAGGCCTCGGCGTCAAACCGGAAGCCGGCATGTTCGGCAAAGCATTGGTCACATACGGATCCTGATGAACGCGCCTGCCAATATCAGTGTCATAAAGTCGTGGGCCGCGCCGGCGATTTCGGCGGCCGGCCGACCGTTTGATCTAGTGGTTCTGGTGCTGCCCGGGTTCTCGCACTTGGCGCTTCACGCTTACCTCGAACCGTTCCGAATCGCCAATACGGTGTCGCGGCTGCCCCTGTTCCGGTGGCGAATCGCCGGCCTTGACGCCCGGCCTATTGAGGGCGCCAACGGCCTTTCGGTTGCTGTCGATTTCGCAATAGACGAGCTGGTATTAGGCGCCGAAGATCGCAGACCGAACCAGCTCGCTATTATGACGGGCGAGCCGGTCGAACGGCAACTGACACCTGAGCTCAATGGATTCCTGCGAACGATGGCGCGTCGCGGGGTGCCGATATCTGCCGTTGGGACAGCGACATGGCTGCTTGCTCGAATGGGCCTTCTGGCAGGCACACGCTGTACGATTCACTGGTCGCGCCTCGCTGCGTTCGCCGAAGTGTTCAACCAGGCTCGTGTAAGCGATTCCTTGTTTGTCAAGGACGGCCAGTATTCAACCTGCGCAGGAGAACTGGCAGCCTTCGACCTGGCCGTGGATCTGATCGGCAGCCATGCCGGCGGGTATATTGCCCAGGAGGTCTGCCGCCACGCGACAGTTGAAGGTCAGCGCTCAGGTTCAAACCGCCAGACCGGCCCAGCGGGCCTGGCCTTTGTCGGCGTGAGCGACAAGCTCCTGATGGCAATGCGGATCATGGAAGAAAACGTGGAGTTCCCGCTCGCAATGGACGAGGTCGCGCAAAAAGCCGGAGTGTCACGGCGCCAGCTGGAACGCTTGTTCGCTTCCCATATTGGACTTCCGCCGGTGCGTCACTATCTCCGGATTCGAACAGAGCATGCAAAGCGCCTGATCGAAGGCACACGGATGCCCATCATTGACGTTGCCATGGCCTGCGGGTTCATGTCTGCTTCGCACTTCGCAAAGTGCTTCAGAATCTTCAATGGAATGTCGCCGCAGCAGTGTCGAGCGAGAGTACCGGCCTGGGTTGGTCCCGGCTTAAGATGATAGACTGGCAATTTGAACTTTACGGAACGGCGGCATCCGTATGATCTTTGAAGTCGATCTGCCCAGCAACACACAGAAGCGGCGCAACTACGTTCCAGATCACAGTGCCCAGAGCGGCGAAGATGAGCGCCTGTCATTCTCTTCTTCGTGCGGAGCGACGTTGACGCAGCAACCTCTGGACTGATGATTCCTTTAGATGCCGCTGACCATGATGGCGCAGGATGACTTCTCACCACTGATGCAGGGGCGCTGTGTCGTTTCACTCCGAGAGGGCTCTCTCATTGCACAATTGCGTTTGGAGAGATGCTCAAGCGTCGCGGAGATAGCCGTCCCAAGGTCCAGCGTAGTTGCCATTGGGATCATCGGAGCGAAGATCCAGACGTTGCGCCATTCTGCAAGACTGTCAGGCGGCCCATGCAGAGATGCGGGCAGCGGTTAAGCGGGTCGCTTTACCGGGCCTCCAGTCGGCGTGGCGCGCAACAGACAGGTGGAGAAATTGAGTCAGGACAATGACAAAGGATATGCCGCTTGTATTCGAGACATTTCTGGAAAGGCTCTCGGAGAGCGTCGACGAAACAGATTTTCGGGATGCCTTGGCCAGCGCGGCCTCAAAATTTGATCTACTCACGTTTGCCTATCTATCCCTGCCCTCACAACCTTCCGGCGAGCCCAAGTTGATCTCAAATTATCCGCGTCCCTGGACAGCGCACTATCTGCGAAACCAGTATCAGAGAGTCGATCCCGTCATCATGCGTGCGCGACTTGCCGAACGTCCATTCCAATGGGAATGCGACCTTCGTGGCTTTGAGAAATCGAAGGTTCAGCAAAGGCTGTTCGCTGAAGCGGCAGAGTTCGGCATCTGCTCTGGATTGACGATCCCGATTGTCGATCGCAGAGGCCGTGTTGCTGCGATGACCTTTGCAGCGCGTGAGCCGTCCGCTTTACTGCGCGTCGCCGAGCGGTATGAGCAGGCGCTCCAACTCATGGCAATGTGCTTTCACATTCATATTCGCCGCAAACTCTCTGTCAATCGAACGGTGGACGGCATTTTGTTGACACCACGTGAATATGATTGCCTGCGGTGGGCGGCGCGCGGCACGTCCGCCTTGGATACGGCCTGCATCTTGGGCATCACGGCGCGAACGGTCGCTTTTCATCTGGATAATGCCAGGAATAAGCTCGGCGTGCGCACCAAAAACCAGGCCGTAGCGCTGTTAGCCTCCTCACGATCTTCAATTCTCTAGATTAGTAAACTGCTTCGACCTTGGTTCCTCTATGCTTTGCACAGGCCGCTTCAGTAGGTGCACTAGCCTCCGATGGCAGGCTCATTCCTTGCGCAACATTGCGCCAGATAGCATTGCAAGCCCGTCCGCGAATTGACGGTCGCTGGAGTTATTCAGGCGGCCAGAGTTCATCAAAGGTCCCCGCGAATAGCTTTATCTTTGGCGATCGGAACAAACGACGTCGATGGCGAACCGTTCTCGATGGCGGCGAGCGGGTAAGGTTCGGTTCCTCTCGCAATGACCATGCCGCATCCCGCGCCCATGGCTATCTTTGCTGCCATTAACTTTGTTACCATGCCACCCGAACTATAGCGGGTGAGAGAATGACCCGCCATGGCCTCTATCTCGGGGGTAATGCACCGCACTTCTGTCACGAGACGAGCCAACGGATTGTCGTGCGGGTCTTCCGTGAATAGGCCATCTACGTTAGAAAGCAAAATTAAAAGGTCGGCATTTACCATCTGCGCGACCCGTGCCGCCAGCCGGTCATTGTCGCCAAAGCAGATCTCGGCCGTTGCGGTCGTGTCGTTCTCGTTGATGATGGGTACGGCCCCGATTTTGAGAAGTTGTTGAAGGGTCGACCATGCATTGTGCCGGCGATTCTGGTTCTCTATGTCTTGGCTGGTCAATAACATTTGCCCCGACGCAAAACCATGGCGCTTTAATCTCTGTTCGTAAGCAAGCATAAGTCGAACCTGACCAATTGCCGCCGCCGTTTGCTTCTCCTCAATTCTGAGTGGTCTGTCTAACCCATCGAATTGACAAGATCCAAGCGCGACAGCACCGGATGTGACGAGAATCACCTGCTGCCCGCGTGAGAAAAATCGGGCGACATCGGCTATTAGCGACTCAAGCCAAGCGCCGCGCAGCTTTCTCGTTTGTGGATCGACAAGCAGTGCAGAGCCAATCTTCACGATGATCCGGCGAGCTGAAAGCAATTGGCCCGCGCTTGTAGTTTTTTGGATTGGGTGTTGCTGCCATGGCAGGGAAAACATTTTTTCAATCTCTTGGTATCCAAACAGGCGGCTGTGCGGCCTTGCAGGATGATCAGCTTTCAACTTCTTTGTATGACCTAACACTTTCGGGGCCGCCGAAGACTTGCTGAGGAACGTACCACTTGTCAGTGATTTCGGTCGTGAAGAGTCTTTAAATTCGTTGTAACCGGGGGTTCACGATGATTAAAGGCGCGCATGGTGCCCTTGCTGCCGCGTTAGCTGCCAGTTGCCTTGCCAGTTCATTTGGTCAAATCAGACTGCTGCGGCGATCGAGCAGCGAAACTCGGGGTCTGCACGTTGCGTGCCCAGCCCAAGTCGAATAGCGCCTCGCCGTTGATTGCAATTCGGATATTCAGCGGCCCGAATCTGTTCGGCACTCTGTCCATACCCAACCATACTACTGCGGGGAGCGAGGCTACGAGGAACTGCGGGGTTGTCGTCGCATCATCCAGCGAGATCGCTAAGGACGCACAGGCAACTGCCAAACCCTGTTTCGCTGGAAGAGCGCTCTCGCCGCCTCGGCTTCGTCCTGCGGGCGCTCAACGGTTCGCCTGCGGGTGATTCCCACCGGAAAATTGCGTCGGCCAACCGCGGGTCGGCGCCTACTGGAAAGGTCCTCCCGATCATCTGTGCGACCGCGTTCGCTGCGCCGTGGCCATGTGCCGATGAATGGCGGTAGCCAGTTCGTTGCTCAAGAAGCGAACGCCTTGCCCTTTTCGTCAGCCCGGAACAGTTCCTTGTAGCCGGTCGTAATCATCCAGTTCGCCCGGTCGATATGGCTGTGAATAGCTTTGCGGGCGCGCCCCGGTTCAAGTGCCGGGTCAATACCGAGAATGAGATCGGCCATCTCCTCTACGGTAGCATTGTCGGCGCAGGCGTCGAGGATCCTCAGATAGATTTTGAAATGCTGCCTGTCATAGCTCGTGAGGCTGTCTGACCAAGGGACCTCGTCGAGCAGTGTTGAGCTTTCAGTCCAATCTGTTCCCGTTGTTCGATTCATGTCTGCCGCGAACCTCGCATCTTGATCGCTGGATCCAAGGCAGAATATCCCAAAATGGGATAATCCGAAACGGGGATTAGTCGCTGAGCCGGTCTTCACCTGACCGGTTCACCTTAATGCCCAAATCTCTTCGATCTTCCCGCCACCAGCGGTTTCTGACCCAGTTGATCTCACTGCGCAAGGTCAAAGGACTGACGCAGGCGCAGGTGGCTGAGAAGCTTGGTCGTCCGCAATCCTTCGTGGCGAAATATGAGGGTGGAGAGCGGCGTCTCGATATCATTGAGTTTCTCGACGTAACTGCGGCCCTCGACGCTGATCCGTGTGAGATTCTGTTGAGCCTGCGGACGTAGGGGGCGCCCGCGCCCATCACGCGTGCCGGGTGCCAGTGGGTCGCTCCCCGCTTTTCTTGGCTCAGGGCGTCTCGACCATTTCCGCTGCGCCTCCTAGCGCGCGTCGTAAGACTCTCGCAATTCTCTCTGTTGCGCCTTCCAGCAGGTGGCGCCGCATCCTTCTAGGCCCGCCGCGGCGTCCCGCAACCCTAGCTAGCTGTGAGCTTCGGGTCATTCTCCTCGTTCCGGTCCTTCGGATGCGGTGCGGCTCAGACGGCGGGTCCGTTCCTGTCATGACTCGCCGCCGCACCGCTTCCTGGGAGCAGCGATTGGCGAGCGGAGGACAAAACGATGAGACAGAAGCGTACCGCCAGCGAAGAGCAGGCGAGGGCGGGCGCCATGTCCTCAAATCCCGCTCTGCGGCCAGCGAAACGCCGGAATCGTTCCTGTCTCCGTCTTGTTGAGGCCAGTTGCGCGGGAATGGTCCCAAACCGCTGCCCAAGCGGGCGCGCCCATAGGTGGCGCAATGCTATCGGTCGTGGTCACGACCAGTCCGGGGACCCCGCGGCCGGGCTACACTTAACTAGTGTCCCGCAAGGTCACCCTTGATGCCGCAAGCTGCCCGTTGAGCCACGCTTCGGCATGCTGCGCATAATTATGCCGACCGCCTGCGTCATCACGCTTGTCTGCCTGCGAATCCACGCGCGGGGAAGGCAAGTTGCCCGGGACCACAAGGATTGCGGCGGTTATCGTCACACCCGTCCGGCGAGATCGCTGTTCGACGTGGCGAGGCTGGCATGCTGCGCAACGGCATTTCTGGGGGGGCGCCGCGAGCATATACCCCTGCGGTGCGAGCCCGCATTCCAGCTCGTGCCGCTAGCGTTTTGCTGCCCGTCCGACTCATTATGGACGCGATCTGGCCCGATCGGCGGTTGAAAGCCGCCTCCGGACTCTCTTGAAAGTGTCAACAGTTGCGGCGTAAGGGCGACTGCAAAAAATCCTGTTTCGCTCAAAGCGCGCTGCCGTCGCCTCCGCTTCGTCCTGCAGGCGCTTCGACGCTTGGCTTGCGGGTGCCGAAGCACTGGGCTATCCGCGCCGACTGGAAGTCCTCGCGATCATCTTCGAGCGCATTCGCGCTGTGGTGATGCGTCGATGCAGGGTGGTTACGCGACTTCGTTGCTTGAAGCCAAGCGACCGCACCGCCCATTTCGTCAACTGGCGAACAAATCCTTGTAGCCGCTCGTCACCACCCAGTTTGCGCGGTCGAGATGACTGCGAAGAACGTTCCGTGCGCGCTCAGGTTCGCGTGCCGGATCAATGCCGAGGATCAGATGGGCCATTTCCTCTTCAGTGGCGTTGTCGGCCGAGGCGTCCAGAAGCCTCATATAGGTTGTAAAGTGGTCCTTGTCGTAGGCTGTAATGCGGTCCGACCAGGGGACCTCGTCGGCGAACGGCGTGTTCGATTTGGGCTGTAACATCGCTAATTCGATCTCCGGACAATGGACCCGCGAAGCCCTGTGCCTGCTAAATGTGGATTACATATTATAGTTGATAAACTCAAGGCGCCTGATCCGCTGGCTTGCGTGCATGGATATGCGCAAGTTGGTCGGACGGAATGTGCAGAGGATCAGGCAAAGGAAGCGCCTGACGCAGGAGCAGCTTGCGGAGATTTCCGGGTTCAGTCAGCAGTACATCAGCGGCTTGGAGAAAGGCCGAAGAAATCCGACAATTATCACGATCTATGAACTGGCATTGGCCCTCGGCGTCAGCCACATGGATCTGGTTCGGCCCGACAAACAGGCCTGATGCACCCGCCCTCCAAGTAGCTGGCGGCCTGATGGTGCGCGCCGGGCGCTTGTGAGCCCACGCTTTTCTTAGGTCCCCCGGCAGCCCCTGCCATTTAGCTCGCCCTCGCGCGGGCGCACCCTATTGGACAGTCGGCCGCTGCGTTTTTGTCAGCTTTTCCTGGGACGTGGGGTGGTCGGCATTCCCTTTTAGGCCCGCCGCGGCCTGCCGCAACCTTCGCTCTCGCTTCAGGTCCTTCTCTTGGTTACGGTCCTTCGGATGCGGTCTGCCTCTTTCAGCGGGCCTAATCGCTTTCTGTCGCCCGCCCCACGGGGACAGGCACGCGAGACTAGTATGGAGCGTTGCGGTTAGCGCGCGAACAGCAAAGGAACCGAAAAAACAGGCAACTGTCGCAGCATGGCTGAACCAGCCATCGTGTCGGCATCTAGGAGCCGCGTGTTCGCCTTGCGCTGACACGAAGCTCAGACATAACGTCCGGGAGACGATGCTGGCAAATAGTCTGGCTGAAGCATTCCACCCACAATACCAAAGCCCGTCCCGATCCAAAGCGCTTCTAAGCACTCCATCTCAGGCGCGAGGCCTGCTGGCCAGTGCACCTTCTTGGTCCGCCGGAAGAGAGCCCCGCCCTCGACAATCGGCTTCATGAGGTCTCGCCCTGCAGTGTCGACCGTAAAAAAGGGCGCGCGAGGCGCCCTTCATTTAAACCGGCAGTCGGGAAGCAGACTTCACTCTGATATTCAAAAGCGGTAGGTGACACCTGCGCCTATCAGCCAGGGATCGAGCTCCGCCTTCCCCGTCAGCTTCGCGCCGGCCACCGTGACGTCGAAGTCCGGCTTCAGGAAAAGCTTCTTCACGTCGAAGTTGAGGCCCCAGTGCTGGTCCACCATATAGTCGAATCCGACCTGCAGCGCCGTGCCGAACGTGTTCTTCACCTTGAGAGCATCAGCGCTGCCAGTGTCCTGGTTGTAGAAGATCGTGTAGTTCACGCCGGCGCCGACATAAGGTTTGAACGCGCCGAGATCGGTAAAATGGTACTGCAACGTGAGCGTCGGCGGCAGCAGCCAAACTTTGCCGATGTTGCCCAACCCTCCGATCGTCCCTTGGCCCGCGATGTTGGCATAGGTGGTACCGAGTATGAGTTCGGCGGCGATGTTGTCGGTGAAGAAATACGAGATATCGAGTTCCGGCGTCACCGTGTCCGAATACGAAAGACCGGAGCCGGGAAGCGTATCAACGTAGCCCAGATCTTTCGTAACGACGCCCAACGCCCGCAGGCGGACCTGCCAAGGGATTGGCGCTTCGGTGACCGAGGCTCCCGTCTCCGCCAGGACGGTCTCTGCTTGCGCAGGCTCCGCGGCGACGGCCTGCTGTCCCACCATGATCAGGGCCACCGCCGCTGCTGTTGCCCGCGCTACGCCCATTCGCGTTCTCGCCATGAGATTCACTCCTTGATGTTCAGAAAGGATGCACTGCACTATTTCGTCTCCTGCTCGAATGAATTGTTGATGGACCTCAAATGCCCCACTTGCGTTGCAACGCGTTCCGCCGTCTCCGGAAGGTGATCGTTGAAGCCGATTGCGCTGCGGAGAAAATTGGTGCCTAGACTGATGAATGCGGCTTGCTCCCGATTGTCCTCGCCGCAGCCGTGCCCGCCTGCGCTGGCCTCGTAGAAGTAAGCGGGATAGCCAAGAGCCTGCAGTTTTGCGGCCATCTTGCGCGCATGGCCCGGATGGACGCGGTCGTCGCGTTTCGTGGTGGCGATCAGGATAGGCGGATAGGGCTGTCCCGGCGCTGCGGCGTGATAGGCGGAGATTTCCTTCAGGAAAGCCCAATCGTGAACCTTGTCCGGATCGCCATATTCGTCGATCCAGCTCGCGCCCGCCAAGAGCTTGGTGTAGCGACGCATGTCGATAAGCGGTGCTGTGCAGAACAGAGCCCCGAAATGCTCAGGATAGCGGGTCAGCATGTTTGCGATCAGCAGGCCGCCATTTGAGCCACCCTCGGCGGCAATCCGCCTCGGCAGGGTGATGCCCCTTCGCACGAGGTCGGCGGCAACGGCGGCGAAATCGTCATGGGCGAGACGCTTGCCCTCCCTGCGCCCGGCTTCGTGCCAGCGGGTGCCGAACTCGCCGCCGCCGCGGATGTTCGCCTCGACACACGTGCCGCCGCGCTCGAGCCACAGCTTGCCCAGCGGGGAGTTGTAGTAGGGCAGGAGTGATACGCCGAACCCGCCATAAGCGGAAAGGTGAATCGGAGCATCTCCGTTCCCGTTCGCCGGACCAACCTGCGTATAGGGGATCAGCTCATGATCGATAGAGACTGCCTCGTGGCGCGTGACCACCAGTCCGGATGCATCGAAATTCTCCGGGCTGCGCTTCAGGATTGCTGAAGCGCTGAGAGACGGCGCGGCATTCAGATCGAACAGCAAGAGCTGCGGCGGCGTGATCGGATCCTGAGCACAGATCAGGACCTCTCCATTGGTCTCGTGAACTGCCGCATCGAATGACCAGACGTCGACAGTACCTTCGGCGGGCAGGGTGTTCAGGACTCGGCGCGTCCATTCCTGGTGGCCGGGAGTGAACATCTCGAAACGCGGTGCGAGATTGACGAGGTAAGAGATAATGAGCTTCCCGTCATTCCAGAAGAATGACTGCATGGAGCGCCTTTCCCCTGGTTGAAACAGGGTCTCAAAACGGCGTCCGCCAGCGAGGAAAGAGGAAAGCGAGATGACGATCAGCGCGTCGGCGGGATGGGTGGTGCCTCCCACCGTCCAGGGCTTGCGCGGCCTTACCGCCAGCCAGTCGCCGAAGACCCGCCACGACGCGTCGCGAGGAAGATCGATCTGCCTCCTCGGCCCGCTCCTATCGCCGATCCAGCTGATCTTCTCGAAGAAGGCCGGCTGCTCGATGAACCAAAGGCGCTCGCTGCGGCCGGTGCGGTCCGAATGACCAGACACTTGGAAGCTTTCGAACCCGGCCTCGAAGATTGCCGGCGTGGTGAGGGGATCCGCGTCACGCTTCCACAGTCGAACGGTGCGCGCATAGCCGGAGCGGGTGGCCATGCCATTACCAAGCGCACTGGAAAGCAGAAGCGTGTCAGGGTCCAGCCAATTAACGTAGCCTTTGGCCTCGGGGAGGTTGAAGCCGTCGGCGACAAAGCTCAGAGAGATCAGGTCGAATTCGCGATGCACGACCGCGTCGCTGCCGCCGCGCGACAGGCGCAGAACGGCTCTTTCCCGTCTCTCCGGCTCGATGGACGCGCCGTCCCAGATCCAGTCCTCTCCGTCGCTAGCCGCGAGAGCATCCAGATCGAGCAGTAGCTCCCATTGGGGATCCGCCTTCATGTAGGCGGCAAGGGTGGTCCGGCGCCACAGTCCGCGTGGATTACCGTCATCTCGCCAGTAATTGTAGAGGTACTGACTACGGCGCGCGATCAGGGGAAGATTGTCGCGATTGTCGAAAATGGCTGTCAGAGTCGCGCGGTCGCGCTCGAATTGCGCTCCACTGAAGTGCTTCAGGGTCTTTGCCGATTGGCCGGCGGCCCAGGCAAGTGCCCGCTCGCCCTCTACATCTTCAAGCCAGACATAGGGATCGTCGTCGGGAGCATCCAGCGTTGGACGGACATCAAATGCGTTCATGTCCGGACAGCCTTCAGAAAGAAGGGATAGAGGCTTCCGTTTGATCGGGAACGCTCAGTGCTGGTAGCGGCGCCCACATGTTCGAAAAGCGTGATCATTGATGAGTTCTTCCAGTCGGTGCGGCATCGCAGTGCTTTTGCGCATAGGGACCGCAACCGTCGTGCCAACTGGGAAAATCGTTTCGGAACAACGCGATCGCTCTGGAAGCGTTGTGTCACATGTCCGACATCGTCGAGAATCCGACAACGAGTGCTCCTCCTAATCACCGGATCAACCTCCGGCGCCAGTCGGTGACACCGCATTCCTCTGTCTTTCCAGGAGACGGCGTGGACATCAATGCCGTTCCTCACCGAACCCGCCTCCTAGCCCTTCGCCCATACGTCACGGCCGCCCCCCGGTTTGGCTTCAACCTGAAGGATTACGGCGTCCTCTTCGCAGAGAAGATCGGGTTGTTCGTGGCGCGCGCAGCGGAGCCGAAGGAGCTTTTCTGGGTTGCGGATACTGGCATGTCGATATTACGACCGTGTGTCCTTCGACAAGCTTGGTGGCTTCTTCAACCAGAATCTCGCCGCGGAGATCGAATCGTTATCTGCGCCGCAAAGTGCGGCCGGTGAGCGGCGTGGCCCTGCGTTCCAGTTGGCCACGGTCCTCGCTGGGACGAGCAAGTAAATGGCTTGCGCAGCAATGGTGCGATCACACCTGGAGCACGGCGTCATCAGGAAAGCGCCATCCTTGTGCGCCCACGACACCCTGGTCGCCATCGGCCGCATCGCGGGGGGGCACTGTGGGCGATAACCATTCATTGATCTGGGCGATTGAGGGTTCTGCCGGGGCGCTATTGCTGCTGGGTAGGGCTGGGGGCTGGCGAGTCTACCAAGGCGAGCAACGACAGGCGAGACGGCAGACATTACGTGACGGAACTTGATATTGCAGTGCAGCAAGCGTAGAGCACCGCGCGCTTATCGGAGTGTCGTCCATGGCCCTTACCAATGCTGGTAACGAGGCAGAACCTGTCGAACAATCGAGCCATTCTGAGGTCGAGCAGCACAGCACCAAGGCGCTGATGTTGGGCGCACTAGGTGTCGTTTATGGCGATATAGGCACCAGCCCGATCTATGCATTTCGCGAGGCGTTGCATGCATCAGCGGGTGGCAACGTCGCCAGCCGTGGCGACATCCTCGGCGTACTCTCGCTGATCATCTGGTCCCTGACGATCACCGTGACGATCAAATACATCATGTTCGTGCTCCGCGCCGACAATCGAGGCGAGGGCGGGGTGCTGTCGCTTATGGCGCTGGCGCGCAACAGTTTCCCGACCCGCTCTGCGGTGATCCTCGGCATCGGCATCGGCATCGTCGGCGCGGCGCTTTTTTTTGGCGACGCCGTCATTACGCCGGCAATCTCGGTACTGTCGGCGGTCGAAGGGATGAATGTCGTCACGCCGACGTTCCAACCCTATGTGGTGCCGCTGACACTGGCCATCCTGGCGATCGTGTTTGCGGTACAGCGGTTTGGCACCGGCGGCGTAGGATTGGTGTTCGGACCCGTTACCGCGCTGTGGTTCCTGGCCATCGGCCTTTCCGGGCTCAACCACATCATGGACGACCCGGAAATCCTGCTGGCAATCAGCCCGCATTACATCGTGTCGTTCCTGGTCAACTCGCCTGACGTCGCCTTCGTTACGGTTGGTGCAGTCTTCCTCGCCGTCACCGGAGCCGAGGCGCTCTACGCCGACCTCGGCCATTTCGGCCGCAAGCCGATCGTGCTCGCCTGGCTGGCGATCGTGTTCCCTTGTCTGTTGCTCAATTATGTCGGGCAAGGCGCCTTCGTGCTGGCAAATGGCGGCGTTGTCGGTCATCCGTTCTTCGAGATGAACCAGGGCTGGACGCTTATTCCGATGGTCGTGCTTGCCACGGCGGCGACCGTGATCGCCTGCCAGGCGGTGATCTCCGGCGCCTTTTCGCTGACCAGGCAAGCGGTACAGCTCAACATGCTGCCGCGTTTCGTCATCCAGCACACGTCGGAAAAACAGTCGGGCCAGATCTATCTGCCGCGCATCAACCTGATGCTGGCGCTGGTGGTGATGCTGCTGGTGGTCGGCTTCGGCGAATCCAGCCGGCTGGCCTCGGCCTACGGTATTTCGGTGACCGGCAATATGCTGGTGACGAACATACTGCTTTTTGTTGTGATGACGCGCATCTGGAAATGGCCGCTCGGCGTCGCGATAGCCTTAATGGCGGTGTTCGTCTTCATCGATACCGGCTTCTTTGCAGCTAACATCGTCAAGGTATTCGAAGGCGGCTGGGCCTCGCTTGCCATTGCCGCAGTGATCGTGATGACCATGTGGACTTGGATAAGAGGCAGCAGGTATCTATTTGACAAGACGCGCAGAAACGAGATTCCGCTCGATTTCCTTGCGGGCAATCTGTTGAAGAAGAAACCGCAGCTGGTGTCCGGTACGGCCGTGTTCCTGACCAGCGATCCCGCCAGTGCGCCGACCGCGTTGATGCACAGCCTGAAGCACTACAAGGCGCTGCACGAACAGAACGTCATCCTTTCTGTGGTGACGGCGCAGCAGCCCGTGGTGCCCGACAGCGAGCGGATCAAGATGGAAACGATCAATGAGCTGTTCATGCGGGTGACACTGACCTTCGGCTACATGGAACAGCCTAACATCCCGCGTGCGCTGGCGATCTGCCGCAAGCAGGGTTGGAAGTTCGACATCATGACGACGTCCTTCTTCCTGTCGCGTCGCTCGCTCAAGGCGTCACCCAACTCCGGCATGCCGGTGTGGCAGGACAAGCTGTTCATCGGCTTGGCGCGCACGGCCGCCGACGCGACGGAGTATTTCCAGATCCCGACCGGACGTGTGGTCGAGATCGGAACGCAAGTGGCCGTTTAGGCATGCCCGGTTAAGCAGAATCAATTGGCATTTCGCGAGCCGGTGAATGCCTGACCGGGCGGAGGCCACGATGCTTGCGCCAAACTGGGGTCCGGTTCCAGGCCCGAAGCTTCCGGCCCCGAAAGCCGTCCTTTACGCCTGCGATAATTTCCGTTCCGCATTGTCTTGCCGACCCATCAGTCGAGATGCGCTGAAACGACCTCGCCGGGCAGCACTTATCATTTGAACGTAATCGATGTGCCGCAAGTCCGACCTTCATTCTCCAGTTCACAGGCTAGCGTTGCCAAAATCGGCGTGCCGCCTAACCGGCGCCGCACCGTGACCTGTCAGGATGCTATGCAGGCGCGAGGCAGAAGCTGGCTCGAGGCCGCCGGCCTGGTGCTGGTCCGGCAGCGGCCGGGCTCGGCCAAAGGCTTCATGTTCCTCTGGAGGATGAGACGGGTGCGGCAAACGTCGTCGTCTGGGCCAAGATCTCTCGAGAAATTCCGGCGCGTGCTTCTTGCTTCGGCCATGCTCGGCGTCCGTGGACGCATCCGACGGAAGAGGAGGTGGTGCACCTCGTCGCCCACGAGCTGACCGATCTGTCGGCTGGGCTGGCCAGCGTGGGAAACCGCAAGACGCCGTTTCCGTTGCCGCACAGCCGAGGGACGAGTCTCATCACGGCGGATCGGGCATTGATCCGCGCGGCATGCCGAAGGGGCGCGACATCGTCGATGCAGTATGACCATATCGACCATATCAAGGTCAAGACGCGTAACTTCCGGCAGCGCTTCCGGAGGCCACTTCAGCAGCATGTTGTGCACACTTTTGTCGGACCCTGTTAACTGCCGATTGGCAGCAGGTCACCCCGTGCCGGATCCCAAATGTCGTCGCTCTCAAGCGCAACGACTGCCCGCACCTTTTTAAGTCATCGAGCACCTCCACCGCTGGACGCCGCCCCGTTTCCTGAGCCGGGGCGTAACCGGTGTATTTGTGACTGTCCAGCTCAAACCACTTCAACGATTCCAACGTAGCCATGGCGTCGCCCTTGCGGCCGCGCGTGATGCGAATGATCGTGATCCCATCCTCCCCGCTCGCGTCGATGGAGACACGCTGCCAACGCTTCATCTGCTCTACCCCATCTTGTTCCAAGGCGGTCGTATCATCTCGATGAGCCCTGCCTCGGGGCCGGCGGCCGTTGGCCGGGAGGCCGTTCCACCCGAGCGTCGACGGAACGGCGATGTAACCTCGAAGTGGTCCCGGCGCCCACCTGCTCGGCGGTGATCTCGTTCAGCCAGCCTACCACGCATAACACACTAAGGCTCGCAAGGGGTTGTGAACACTCTCGAACCACTTGCTCACCTCCAAGCGGTGTCTATCAACTCACAACCAATATGACATGTAGGACCGCAGCATGACGATGTTCTGAGACACAATCGAAGCAGCTCACTGACTGGCGTATGCTGGGTGTGCAGGTCCAGACAGATGTGAGACGGATGGCTTGAGAAAAGTTCGGGGGTCTCCGAAGCTGAAGTTGCGAAGATCAAACTTCAGGAGAACCCCCGATGCAGGTTTTTGGCCTGCCGCGTCATGTTATCAGAGCCGGTGCTCTGGCGTCACGGATCGCGGCGAAATCCCTATCGAATGAAGCCGCGATCCGTATGGACGCCGTCAGGCGCTGGCAAAGCGCACGCGCCGCCGGCCTGTCGGCCGGTGACGCGGCCAAAGCCGTTGGTGCCTCGCGCGCCTCCCTCTACCGCTGGGCCAAACAGCCCGAACCCAGATCGCCGCCGCGCCGGGTTCGCCGGCCGCAATGGAGCCCGGCGCTGGTGCAAGCCGTCGAGGAGTTGCGCGGCGACAAACCGATGTGGGGCAAGCGAAAGCTGGCCTGGCTGATCCGCCGCGGAGGCCGTTGCGGTCTCAATCTCCACCATCGGCCGCATCTTCACCAGCCTGATGCGGCGCGGTCTAGTCATGCCGGTCCCGACCTTGCGCCGCAAGCCCGGTGGCCGACGCTTCCGCCTTGTCGGCAAGCGCTACGCCAGACGCCTGCCCAAGGGCCTCAAGTCGAAATGGCCCGGCCAGATCGTCCGATCGACACCGTCTTCGTCAATCTCGCCCCGGCAAGGCCGTCAAGCACTTCACCGCCTACGATCCGGTCGCCAAATGGACCGTCGCCGGCATCGCCGGCCGGGCTCAAGGCGTCCCTGCCGGCTTCGTTCGCCATGCTGAGACCCGGGGGTTCGTCACGCCTACAATGAAGCGTTCGTTGCCGCGGAGGTGCGCAAATTCCAGCCATTTTTCGACTCCTTTTTCGATCAGCAACGCGATGCATGTATCCGCCTGGAGGACAACAATCTGCTCGTCGCCTCGGCCGGGTCGGGCAAATCCGCGACCAGGGTCTGCAAGGTGGCCAATGTCCTGGAAAGGCAGCTCTACCGGCCCGATGAGATCCTGCTTCTGGCCTTCAATAAGAGCGCAGCAGATGAACTCAAGACCGGGATCGCAGGACAGCTACATCGAGGAAAGCGCGCTGGAGTCCCGCGTCACGACGTTTCACCGCTTGGACGGGGCATCATTAAGGAGGTTGAAGGACGCCCGCCCCAGCTTGCAGAAGTTCCACACATTTGAGAAGCGGCGATGTACCCAGCGCTGTCGAACCACATCGGGGCGCCGACTCAGCGTGAATTTCATCACGCTCGGCGACCTTTAAGGGCCAAACCGGCGCTTGGACGCCCACCAGACTCACGTCATGGCTCGGTGCGCAAGATGCGAGCGATCCGTTGCCCTACCCGCACTCTTATACGATTGCCAATTGCGAACTTGCCGCCAACAAAGTGAAGTAAGGTTGAAATAAAAATGTAAACAGTTTTCACAAATATTCCCTTGCTTCTACCGTAAGCCCGGTGTTTTATTGCCTTGATAAGGTCCTCTTTTGGCGCGCAAACCAATAAAATAGCGACTGTACTTATGAAAGGAACCCAAGTGTGTGCCGCAGAGGCTGTAAGCGCCGCTCATTTCCGCAACGTTGAACGCGTAGGATTCATTGGTACGGGCAGCATGGGGCGACCAATGATCGCAAAGCTCCTGCATGCGGGCTATCAGGTGGACGTCTACGACATCGATCCCGCGGCTGCGAAAGACGTGGTCGAAAAGGGAGCACGGTGGCATGACGCACCACGCGACGCGGCGCACGATTGCGAGATCGTCATTACCTGCCTGCCGCTGCCACACGACGTCTTTGACAACATGACTGGCGAGCAAGGCGCTTTGGCCGGAATGGCACCGGGGAGCGTATGGATCGATACGTCCACTACCGACTACCACAATACGATCGAGATCGCCCGCCGGGCGGCAGCAATTGGCGTGCATTCGCTGGAAGCGCCCGTGAGCAACCTGTCCCACATGGGAGTCGATTTCGCCAATGTCAGCTTCTTCGTCGGCGGGCCACCGGAGGCCTATGAGCGTTGCGGGAAGGTGTTGCAAATCATGGGATCCATCTCCTTCCATGTCGGAGACATCGGTCAGGGCCAATCAGTCAAATTACTGACGAATCTACTCTTTTACGCTGCGGCTGTTGCAAGCGGCCATGCGCTCTGCCGAAGTGTGCGCGAGGGCGTTCCAGCGCAGCAGGCGTGGCGTAAGTTTGTCGCGTCGCCCGCAAACTCGGTTGCAGTCGAGCAGTTCGTCCCATTTCTCCTGGATGGCAGCTACGATCGCTCTTGCACTTTGGAGATCACGGTGAAGGACATGGGCTTGACCGTCCAGCTGGCGGACGAACTCGGCGTGGGATTGCCGATCGGGCGCGCGGTCGAAAGGCGCTATTGCGAGGCGGGACGGAAGTTCGACCGATACGACAGCCATCTGCGTGTCGTCGAACTGGCGGAGGTGGTCTTCGGCGTTCGACTAAAAGTGCCGGGCTACCGCGCGCCATCCAAATACGGTGCCGACTCCGCGCATCCGCCGGACCAGGAATTCCTTATCGATCCCGTCGGACGGATCAAACCGAAGCGTGAGCACGTGTTTCCGCTCGGCGACGTCCCACTCAGTGACATCCAGATTCGTTTGCTCAGGTCGCTGGTCGGCGAACTCACCCACGTCAATCGCCTGATCCTTGACGAGGCGTTTGATCTTGGGCGCGGCATGGGCCTGAGCGATGCTCTGATCTGCGACGTTATTACCTGGAGCGTAGGCGCCTCCGCATGGTCGGATACCCATGCTCAGCAATACAGCAACGAACCGCTTATAAAACCAGCCGCGGCAATTGCGCCGCCGATGAGAACTGTACCGCACCTAATTTGCCCCTATACGGAGGAATTGACATGAATACCCTCGATCAGGGGACCGCACTGGAGCAAGCCGCACGCAAACGCATCAAGGATT
>NZ_RZPG01000038.1:0-56444 GCF_004022765.1 Mesorhizobium sp. M6A.T.Cr.TU.014.01.1.1 | reverse complement strand
AATCGTCTCATCCGACGCCGCCAGACCGTCCGCCAGACTCAACTGACCCAAAACACGATCCGCCATCCCGAATCTCCCTGCTCCAACCTTCACCACAGAATCACCGTTCGGCTTCTGTGCAAAGGTCTCACAAGGGGAGAAGGAAGAAGGAGCGCCGTTTGAGCATGGCAGAACGAGGGAGAGAAACATGGCCGAAATCACCGACAGCTTCCTGGAAACCTACGCCGAATCCGACGCGCTGGATCTGGCCGAGCTGGTGAAGCGCGGCGAAGTCTCGCCGGCCGAGCTTGTCGAGGCGGCGATCACCATGATCGAGCGACTCAACCCGGCGCTGAACGCGGTGATCCACCGCCTGTACGAGATGGCGCGGGCTTCGGCTGAGACGGTCGATAGAAGCGCGCCCTTTGCCGGCGTACCATTCCTGCTCAAGGAACTGGGCTCGTCCTGGACCGGAGCGCCCAACACAAACTCCTGTTCCTTCCTGAGAGATGTCGTCGCCGATTTCGACACCGAGGTCGTGCGCCGCATGAAGGCGGCGGGCCTGGTGCTTGTCGGCAAATCCAATGCGCCCGAGAATGGCTGGTCGATCAGCACAGAACCCAAGCTTTACGGCGCGACGAAAAACCCTTGGAAGCACGGCATCACGCCGGGCGGCTCGAGCGGCGGCGCGGCCGCAGCCATCGCCTCGCGCATGGTGCCGATCGCCGAGGCCAGCGATGGCGCCGGCTCGATCCGCATCCCGGCCTCCTGCTGCGGCATCGTCGGCCTGAAACCGTCGCGCGGACGCGTCAGCCTGGCGCCCTTCGGCGACTATTGGTATGGCGGCGCCTATTTCCTGTGCTGCTCCAGGACGGTGCGCGACACCGCGGCCTATCTCGATGCCGTGGCCGGCGCGCTGCCGGGCGATCCCTATACGCCGCCGGTGCCGGGCGGCAGCTGGCTCAGCCTCTCGTCGCGTGCACCGAAGAAACTGCGCGTCGGCTTTACCGTCACGCCGCCAAACGGCACGGCCATCGACCCAGAGGTCAAGGCCACGGTGCTGGCGACGGTCGCTGCGCTCGAGCGCCTTGGGCACGATGTCGAGGAGCACGACATGCCGCTCGACGCCAATGCGGTGTGGAAAACCTACACCAACATGACCTGCGTGCAGACGGCGGCAACCTTCGGCTATCATGAAACGGTGATCGGCAGGCCGGTGACGCCAAGCGACGTCGAGCCGGTAACCTGGGCAATCATCGAGCGCGGCCGCGCGACGAGCGGCATCCGCCACATCTCCGACGTCGAGACGATCCGGCAGGTCGGCCGCGACATTGTCGGTGATCTCTCGCGCTACGATCTCTTCATCACGCCGACACTCACTCAGCTGCCGAGGCCTTTGGGCTTTTACGACATGTCGGAACCGGACATCGATCGCTACAATGCGAAGTGGACGGACGCCGTCTTCGCCTTTCCCTTCAACATCTCCGGACAACCAGCGATCTCGCTGCCGCTTGGCTGGTCAGCCGGCGGCGTACCGATCGGCGTGCAACTGATCGGTCGGTATGGCGACGAAGCGACCGTGCTCGCCGTCTCTGCGCAGCTGGAACGGGAGATGCCGTGGAAGCATCGGCGGCCGAGGTGAGCGGGTAGGTAGGGCAGAGACCGTGGCGTTGCGCCTCGCGCGGCTCCCCTTCTCCCCCTGTGGGAGAAGGTGGCCGAGCGAAGCTCGGTCGGATGAGGGGTGTTGGAAGAAACTCAACGCCGCCACTCCGTCCAGCACCCCTCATCCGTCTTGCCGCTGCGCGCCAATCCACCTTCTCCCACAAGGGGAGAAGGCGAGGTCGGTCAGCCCGTGCCTCGCGCGCGCTGCCGATCCGAACCGCCATCCAGCCATGCGATGTCGTCCGGCGAAAGCGCAATATCGAGCGCCTGCAGACTGTCCTCCAGTTCGTCGAGCGTGCGCGGTCCGATCAGCGGGACGGACGGGAACGGCTGGGCCAGGACATAGGCGAGCGCGACATGGATCGGGCTCTTGCCCAGTCTGTTGGCGAGCTCGATCGCCCGGTCGCGGCGGCCGAAATTCTTCTCCGAGTACCAGACCCGGACCAGCTCTTCATTGTCACGCTGGTCGCGCCCGGCGCGGTTGGTGAAGAAACCTCGCCCTTGGCTCGACCAGGCAAAGTTCGGCATCTGCCGGGCGGTCAGCCAGGCCTTCCATTCATCGCTCGACGATGTGACGCAACCTGGCCAGATCGGCACCAGCATTTCGGCCAGCGAAAAATTGTTCGAAAGCGCGCCAGGCTTTTGCTTACCGGTCCGCTCGGCATAGGCAATAGCCTCGTCCATGCGTTCCCTTGTCCAGTTCGAGCCGCCGAACGGACCGCGAATGCGGCCAGCCCTCACCTCCCTGTCCATCGCGTCGACGAACTCGTCGACCGGCACGTCCGGATCGTCGCGGTGCATGAAGTAGACATCGACATGATTGGTCTGCAGCCGGTCGAGCGACTGGGTGAGCTGCTTGCCGATCACATCGGGATAGCAGAGCGGGGTGTGCGCGCCCTTGCCGATGACCACCGCTTGCTCACGCACGCCGCGGTTCGTCAGCCACTGGCCGAGCAGCGTTTCGGTGTAGCCGCTGCCATAGATATAGGCGGTGTCGAAGACGTTGCCGCCGGCTTCGAAATAGGCATCGAGCAGGATCATGCCCGAGGAGAACGTGCGAAAATCCTCGAAGCCGAGCGCCAGGCACGAGGCCGGCCGCGGCAGGCCCGGAATTTCGCGCTTCGGGATCGCGGTGCCGCCGGAACGCAGCCGCCGACCGGAGATGGTGTTGAGGCGTTTTTCGGGCTTCTCGATCTCGTATTCGAGGCCGATCGCGGCGCGCCATTTGTCGAGCACGCGCAGATTGCCGAGACTGTCGGCCCAGCCCATGCCCGGCCAGGCAAACTCCTGCTTCCCGGCCAGGATGGCCTCGCCGGCGGCGTCGACCTCGAAAGCGTAGAGCCAGCGGTCTTCCCTGACCTCGACCACCTCCTCCCCGCCCGGCCGGATGATGCGGATTTCGCCAGTGCCGCCTTCCCTGCCGCTCGCATACCAGAAATCCGCGACCTCGATGCGACCCTTGGTGCCGACGATGCGCAGGACATTGTCCTGCGCCAGCGAGATGCCGCAGGAAACTTCGGCGACGATGCCACTGGGAAAATGCAGGAGCGCCGAGGCCCATTCGTCGACGCCGGACTGGCCGAGATGCGCAGCGCCGACCACCTTGTCCGGCTCGGCGAAGGGCGTTCCGACCGCCGCCCCGGCAATCAGCCGCGCCATCGAAACGGGGTAGCCGCCGACGTCCAGAATGCCGCCGCCAGCGAGGTCGTTGGCGTAGAGCCGGTGCTCCGGCATGAAATCAGGCATGGCGAAGCCGAAGCTCGACTTCACCATGCGCACCTCGCCGATCGCGCCGGACCTGATCAGCTCGACCAGCTTTGCCGTCTGCGGATGCAGCCGGTACATGAAGGCTTCGCCGAGAAAGGTGCTGGCCTTGCGCGCCGCATGGATCATCGCATCGGCCTCGAAGGCGGTCAGCCCCATCGGCTTTTCGCAAAGCACATGCTTCCCGGCCTCGGCCGCCTTGATCGCCCATTCGGCGTGGCTGGGATGCGGCGTCGAAATGTAGATCGCATCGACGTTCGGGTCCGCGAGCAAAGCCTCGTAGCCGTCGAGGATGCGGGCGCCGGGGAAGTTCTCGGCGAGGCCTGATTTGCCGGGATTGCGCGCGGCAATGGCAACCAATGTGCCGGTGCGCGAATGTGCCACGCCGCCGGCAAAGGCCTTGGCGATGGCGCCGGGCCCGAGAATGCCCCAGCGGATGGGCGCGATTGAAGTCATTGTCATTCCTCCTGGGATTTGAGACGAGCTGGCCGTCAGCGCAGCCGCCGTCCGTTGTCGTCGAATAAGTAAGATTTGCGGATGGAAACGGTGATCTCTGGGGCGTCGGATAGCTCGGCCGCGTCGCGCTGGATGACGATATCGTCGCCAGCCGCAGTACGGGTGTAGAGAAAGCTCGTGCCACCCAGGTGCTCGACCACGTCGACGGTCACAGAAAGGTCGGCATCGCCCTTTCCGGCATGACCGAAATGTTCTGGGCGAACGCCCACCACTACCTTGCTTCCCGGTTCGGTCGCCGGCCCGTTCAACGGCTGTGTAAGACGCGTCCCGCCTGCCAATTCGACCGTCACACCGGAGGCGCTGTGCTCCAGGATCCGAGCTTTGATGAAGTTCATCTTCGGCGAACCGACAAAGCCCGCGACGAACTGATTGTCGGGGTCACTGTAAAGATCGAGCGGCCTGCCGATCTGCTCCACATGGCCGCCGCGCAGCACCACGATCCTGTCTGCGAGCGTCATCGCCTCGACCTGGTCGTGCGTGACGTAGATCATCGTCGTGCCGAGTTCCTTGTGAAGACGCGAGATCTCGACGCGCATCTGCACCCTGAGCTCGGCATCAAGATTGCTGAGCGGCTCGTCGAACAGGAACACCTGCGGTTCGCGCACGATGGCGCGACCAATGGCGACACGCTGGCGCTGGCCGCCGGAAAGCTGTCGCGGGCGGCGCGCCATCAGCTCGGTGATGTGCAGTATCTCGGCCGCTTTCCTGACGCGCCGGTCGGTGTCGGCCTTCGGATTGCCGTTCATTCTCAGTCCGAAGCTCAGATTCTGCTCGACACTCATATGCGGGTAGAGCGCGTAGGACTGGAACACCATGGCGATGCCGCGGTCGGCCGGCTCGACATTGTTCACCGCCTTGCCGCCAATGGCGATCTCGCCGCCGCTGATGTCCTCCAGCCCGGCGATCATCCTCAGCAGCGTCGACTTTCCGCAGCCCGAGGGGCCGACGAAAACGACGAACTCGCCGTCGGCGATATCGAGGCTGGCGCCGTGAATGATCTCGAAATCACCAAAGCGCTTGACGACGTTGTTGAGCGAGACACCCGCCATGCAATCTCCCTGACTATTTGATGGCGCCGGCGGCGATGCCGGCGACGAAATGGCGCTGCAAGAGCACGAACACGACGAGCATCGGTCCTGTGAGCATCACGGCACCGGCCATGATGCCGCCCCACGACACTTTGGTGAGGCCGATCAGCGTGCCGAGCGCCACCGGCGCCGTCATCGCGCCGGGCTTGGAATTGATCAGCAGCGGCCAGAGATAGTTGTTCCACGAGGCAAGGAACAGGATGATGGCGAGCGCAGCCAGCATCGGCCGCGCCAGCGGCAGCGCCACGAACAGGAATATCCGCCACTCCTTGACCCCCTCGACCCGAGCGGCGTCGAACAGCTCATGCGGCATCATCGAGAAGGCTTGCCGCATGAACAGCACGCCAAGCGAGTTGAAGAGCGGCGGCACGATCAGCGCCACCCAGGTGTTGGCGAGCTTAAAGTCGCGCGCCACCATGATGAATTGCGGGATCAGCACGACAGCGTAGGGAAGCGTGATGGTGCCGAGGATGATCGCCACGACCACACCCTTGCCGAAGAACTGGTAGCGCGCCAGCGCCCAGCCGGCCATCGAGGTGAGCAGCACCGACAGGAACGTGTAGGTCACCGCCACCGAGACGGAGATGCCGATGGCGCCGATGAAATTGGTGTCGCGCTGCAAATTGTTGACATTGTCGAGGAAACTGCCGTGCGGCAAAAGCTCGATGCTGGGGCTGAAGATGCCTCTGTCGGGCATGGTCGAGAAAATCACCATCATCCACAGCGGAAACAGCCAGATCAGCGCCAGCGGCGTCAGGAAGAGATGCAGCGCGATGCTGCGTCCCAGTTTGGAAGAGGAACGCGAGCTCATTTCGGTTCCCTCGTCAGCCACAGTTGCACCAGCGAAATGGCGATCGCCAGCCCGGCCATGGTGTAGGCGATGGCCGAGGCGTAACCGAAATTGAGCGACCTGAAGCCCTGGCGGTAAAGCAGCAGCCCGAGCGTCTCGGTGCCGCCGCCCGGTCCGCCGCGTTCGGTGATCAGGAACGGCTCGGTGAACAGCTGCATGGTGCCGATGATCGACAGCACGGCGCAGAACACGATGACCGGCTTGAGCAGCGGCAGGGTGATGTAGAAGAACTGCTTGAGCTTGCTGACGCGGTCCAGCGTCGCCGCCTCGTAGACATCCTGGGGGATGGACTGCAGGCCGGCGAGCAGGATGATGGCGTTGTAGCCGGCCCAGCGCCAGGTCACCGCGATCATGATGACCGCCATCGCCGGCGTGACGTTGGAAAACCAGTCGATACGGGGCAGGCCGACGCTGTTCAGCAGCTTGTTGATGATGCCGTAATCGAGATTGAACATCAGCCGGAACACCGCCGAATAGGCGACTTCGCCGACCACGACCGGAGCGAAGAAGGCGAAGCGGTACAGGCCTCTCGCTTTGAGCAGCGGCGAGTTCAAAAGCACGGCCATGACGATCGCCAGCGTGATCATCACCGGCACCTGGATGACGAGGATGAGCAGCGTGTTCTTCAACGCGTTGAAGAAGGCCGGATCGCCGATCAAGCGGCCCCAGTTGAAGGTGGGCGCGAACCGCCATGGCACGGTGCGCGTCGCTTGGAAGGAGATCAGGAAGGAGCCGATGATCGGCCACAGCCAGAAGATCGAGAAGATCAGCAGGTAGGGCGCGAGGAAGCGATACGCCGTGGCGTTCTGATAGCGCATCGTTGCCTCCTTCTCGCTTCTAGGTTTACCGGCCTGAGTTTCCTTCTCCCCCTGTGGGAGAAGGTGGATTGGCGCGCAGCGCCAAGACGGTTGAGGGGTGCTGGACGGAGCGCCTTCCATGCCAAGCTGGAACACCCCTCATCCGTCGCCTTCGGCGACACCTTCTCCCACAGGGGGAGAAGGGAGAGCCGCGTAGATCACTCTTTGGCCGGGAGACCGGTCGCCGAGGCGATCTGGCTTGCGGCATCGTCGAGCGCTGCCTTGGCGTCGGGGTAGCCACCGCCCAGATATTTGGTCTGCACCGCGCGGACGATGATTTCCGCGTCGCTCTGGAACGGGGTGCCGCGGCTGGGGACCACCTTGGGCAAGGTGCCGAGGATATCCTTCCACACCGCCTGGCCGCCCCAATAGGGTTGGCCTTCGGAGACATAGGGGTCATCGAGCGCCGAGATCAGCGACGGCACGAGGCCAAAACCCTTCAGCATCGCTATCTGGCCCTCATTGGTCGCGAGCGAATATTTCAGGTAGGCGTAGGCGGCCTCCTTGTTGTTGGACACCGAGGTGATGGCGAGCGAAGAACCGCCGAGATTGGCGGCGCGCGGGCCATCTGCGGTGAGGCTCGGCATCAGATAAACGCCCCATTTGCCGCTGCCGTCGGGCGACTCGGTGCGTATGGTGCCCTCATACCAGCCGCCATACATCTGGGTGGCGACGGTGCCGGCGGTGTTGTTGGTGATCTTGGTGCTCCAGTCGGCCGAGGAGATGATGCCGGCGTCCTTCATCTCCTTGATCTTGGTCATCGACGCCACACAGGCTGGCTGGTTGACGGTGATCGACTGCCCGTCGGCGGCGAAATAGGCGCAGCCCTGCTCGTTGGCGATCATGCGGAAGAATTCGGAGTCGCCGTTGAAATCGGCGTTGGTCATCGTCACGCCGGGATTGGCATCCTGGATCTTCTTGCCGGCGGCAATGAAATCATCCCAGGTCTTGATCGACGCGGGATCGACGCCGGCCTTCTCGTAGAAGTCGCGGCGATAGTACATCGCCACCGGGCCCGAATCCCATGGCATCGCATAGGCCTTGTCTTCCACTTCGAGTTCGGTGCGCTTGAAATCGGGGAATTTTGCCTGGTCTTCGGCCGTATAGCCCAGCGTGTGAAGGTCGACGAAGCAGTCCGGGAACTGGCTCCAGTAGTTCTCGGCCTCGCCGTTCTCGATCGTCACGACATCAGGCAACCCCTCGCCGCCGGCCGCGCAGCCGGCGATCGACTTGTCGTAGGTCGGCTGGTTGCCGAGATCCTGGACCGTGACCTTGACGTCGGGGAACTGCTTGTTGAAGCCTTCTATGGTGGCCTTCAGCGACGAAGCGGCGACATTCCAGCTCCAGATCGTGATTTCGCCGGACTGCGCAAAGGCCGGGGCTGAGCCCAGGGCAAGCGCGAACGCGGCGCAAGTCAGTATGGTGCGCATTGAAATCCTCCCATTTCATTTGCTCTCTCTTCGCGAGCATGGCTAGACTAGGCACTGGCGAAGGCTTGTCCGGGACAAAGGGAATAAAAAATTGGCGGAAAGTAAGATGCCGGAAAGGCCGTTTTACCAGCCTGGCGCCAGCAGCGTGGAAGGCCTGCCGCTGCTCCTGCAGACGTTTCACAATCATCCCCTGGTGATGCTCAAGCCGCATTGGCATGCCCAGGTCGAGGTGAACTTCATCATGTGCGGCACTGTCCACTACCGCATGAACGATCACGAGATCTCGCTTTCGGCCGGCGACATGTGCCTGTTCTGGGGCGGCCTGCCGCATCAGATGGTGGATGCGTCGGACGATGCCGTCTTCGCCGGCGCGCATCTGCCGCTGGTGCATTTCTTCCGGCTGCACCTGCCCGCGGACGTCCGCAACCGGCTGATGACGGGCGCGACATTGGTGACCAATGCCACCGACCGGTCCGACAGCGACAATTTCGAGCGCTGGAACCGCTACGTCCGGTCAGGCGATCCAGCCAAGGCGGAGCACGCCGTGAACGAGCTGTTGCTGCGGCTGGAGCGGGTGCGGTTCGAGCCCTACCGGCTCGCACCCGAAACCTCGATCGAGCAGGAAGCAGGCAATCCCTTCGATCAGCAATCCCTGCGCAATGTCGGGCGCATGTGCGACTTCATCGCGGAGAATTTCCTCTACGAGATCGACTGTGTGGACATCGCGGCGGCGGCCGACATCCATCCCAAATACGCCATGAGCATCTTCAAAAAATCGACCGGCATGACGCTCAACGAATATGTCAACCTGTTGCGGCTCAGCTACGCGCAGGCGCTGCTGATGCACCAGGACGCCAACGTGCTGCGCGTCGCCATGGACTCCGGCTTCGGCTCGCTCAGCGCCTTCAACAAGTCGTTCCGCAAGCTGGCCGGCATGTCGCCGTCGGATTTTCGCAGAGGCGCTGGCGTCAGATAGTCCGGGGTTGAAACACCGTCATGGTTTGCGCTATCAGCAAGGGGTGAGACTAAAAGAATATTTCTATCTGCTTGGATTGAAGCCAAGAACACGCGTTTACGGCCACTCGATACAAGTCGTCGATCTCCCGAAAGACGGGAAGATTGAATTCGCTCGTTGGAAGAACCCGCGCGGGGCAGATCTCGATCTCACCCAGGGCGAGGTCGATGACCTCCGGACGTTCCTGAGCGATGGCGACGTCGCGATCGACGTTGGCGCCCAGGTTGGTGACAGCACGATACCGATCGCCCTCGCCTGCGGACCGCAAGGCCTGGTCCTCGCTTTCGAGCCGAACCCTTTTGCCTTCGCGATCCTCGGAGCCAATGCCGCGCTCAACCCTTCCCGATTGAATATTTTCCCGATTCCCTACGCGGCGACACCGGAAGATGGGTCGTTCGTCTTCGACTACGGCAATCCGGGGTTTGAGAACGGCGGCGACCACACCGGGGTGTCGCGGTGGAAGCACGGGAGTGCTTTCAGTATCCCGGTCGAGGGACGGCGGATCGAACCGTTGATCCGCGCCCGGCTCGGCCGGCGCATCAAGCACCTGCGCTACATCAAGACCGATGTAGAGTCGCATGATCTGTCGGTTTTGATGTCGATCGGCGCGCTGATCGACGAATGCCGGCCCTACATCAAGTCCGAGGTCAATCACAATCTTTCGATGGGCGAGCGGGTGCGGATGCACCGGTTCTTTGCCGACAAGGACTACGACGTCCACCTGGTGGGGCCGACAACGCTGTTCGGTGCGAAGCTCACCGAAAACGACCTCGGCAGGAAGAAGAACTTCGACATGTTCGCGGTTCCCCGGAACTGACGCGCCGCCGGTCCTTCCAGCACGTCACGTTTTCGGTGAGGTAGGCCAATCGCGGCACAGGGCGCCGTCGGCGTATCCTCCGCCGAACGGGCCGCCTCGCGAAGCCGCCCTTCGATCTCGATGCCGTCACAGCAATGCGACCGAATTGGTGCGCGTGGCGGTATGGTGGCTGCCAGCGGGTTTTGATATCGTCCAGCGACCCGTGATGTGGTCTGACGTTTGCGGTCCGATATTTCTCTTGAGACAGGCCGTTCGGAATTGCGGGACAGTTTTCAGCCAGTGCGCGAGGGAGCTCGGTTTCGGCCGGATATACAGGGGCTGCGTGGTCTCGCGGTCGCTCTGGTCGTGGTTTTTCACCTGTGGCCGGATGTTCTTCCCGGCGGATATGTCGGCGTCGACGTCTTTTTCGTCATTTCGGGCTATCTCATCACAGGCTTGCTTGCGCGAACAGCAATGCGCGATGGCCGGATCTCGCTGATCGAATTCTATTCTCGGCGAATCCGGCGGCTTCTGCCAGCAGCAACCCTGGTGCTGCTTGTGACGCTGTGCGGGACGTTAGCCTTCCTCTCGAAGGCGCGCTGGGAGGAAACAGCCAACCAGATCGTTGCCAGCGCCCTTTATGTCCAGAACTGGCGGCTGGCCTCGATCGCCGTCAGCTATCTCGATGCCGACAGCCTGCCGAGCCCGGTACAGCATTACTGGTCGCTCTCGATAGAAGAGCAGTTCTACATCGTCTGGCCGCTTCTCATGGTTGCGGCGATCTGGCTGGCGCGTCGCCTGGGATTCCCGCTGAGACTTTCATTGATTGGGGCATTGTCGCTCGTGTTCACCGGGTCGCTGATCGCGTCGGTGATCTTGACCGAGACGGACCCTGCCCAGGCTTATTTCGTGACCCAAACGCGCATATGGGAATTGGCGCTGGGAGGGCTGTTGGCCCTTACCGGACACGGGTTTCGACCGGGAGCGTTCGCACGACAGTCATTGGCGGCGGTGGGCGTGGCAGGCATCCTCGCATCCGCCCTGTTGTTCTCCGCGTCAACGCCTTTCCCAGGCGCAAGCGCCTTGCTGCCGACCCTCGCTACCGTTCTTGTCATCCTGGCCGGCGAGGTTGAACGCGGTCGGTTTCGCGGGCTTGATTCGAAAATGCTTCGCTTCATCGGCGACCGGTCGTACTCGATCTATCTGTGGCACTGGCCACTGATCATTTTCTTTCTGGCGCAGGGCTACTCCGTGTCGCTGGTCAACGGTCTTGGGCTGATTGTGCTGACCACCGCACTATCGGACTTGTCTTATCGATATGTGGAACAACGATATCGAGAGGCTCGCGCCCGTGTCGAATGGAAACCGCTGGGATACGGCACTTTTGCGATACTTGCTTGCGTGGCGGTCTCCGGCGGCCTGCTCTATTCCCTACGCACCGAAAGCATCGACACGGCCTTGATTGGGACGCCTTCCTATCCCGGCCCGGCGGCATTGCTCAGCCACGCCCCCGTTCCGGACGATGTGAACCTGCTCCCTCCCCTCGCCAGGCTGAAGCGAGACTTGCCGGTCGCCTATCTGTCGAAGTGCCACCAGGAGGAAGGTGCAGAACCGACAAAATGCTCTCTCGGCGATCCGGCCGGTGCGAGGGCCATCGTCCTCGTGGGAGATTCTCATGCCGCCCAATGGATTCCGGCGCTGGACAAAATTGCCAAGGACCGCAAATTCAGATTGATCACCTTTACGAAGTCCGCCTGCCCATTCAGCCGTGTCCCGATCGTCGCCTATGGCAAACCCTACCTGTCTTGTGCCGAATGGCGGGAGAACGTGCTCGCCGAGATCATCAAGCTGCGGCCGTATCTGACATTTACCAGTCAATCCGGCTACAGTGCCGTTCCGCAAGAACAGATGGTTGAGGGGTTACGGAGCCTCTGGAGCAAACTGACGCAGACAGGCTCGCAAATCGTCGCGATCCGCAACACGCCCTATATCAGGTTCGACCCCGGCGATTGCTTGAGAACTACGCCAACGAAATGCTTCACCAAGCGCAGTGAAGTTGAATCGAACAGCACGTTTGCCTTGGCAGCAAAGTCGCAGAAGAATGTGGTCTTCGTGGATATGACCGATGCCATATGCGGCCCGCTCCTATGTCCTGCAGTCGCAGGCAACATCATCGTCTGGCGCGACCTTCACCATTTGACGGCCAGCTATTCGCTTGCCTTGGCCCCCTATCTGGCATCGAGGGCCGGCCTTTGAAAGTCGGGCGTCGATGCCGTGTCGATCCCCGCTGGTGCAGTTGAGCGCCCACGCAAAAACGCACCACCGGCCGGAGCCGGTGGTGCTCTCTGGACAGTCTGTAGGGGCAGGACCGTCCAGCGATCCCCGAGGATCTGGGCTCAATGTCGGCTCTTCCTTGACCCAAGGCATCGGCCAAACAGATGAAGGAGCCATGCAAGAATCTCGATGCTGCGGTGCGACGCTCCGCAGCGCACGCATTGCAATTTTATTCGGCTGCGTCAGGAATTTCGCCGGATGTGTCGTCGGAAGACTCTGCCGGGTCGGCCTCTCTTGCCAGGAACTTGTCCAAGGCTGCCTGCAAGGACAGGGTGGCCTGCGGTGAGGCCGGCGTCGTCGAAACGACGCCCATTGCATGAGCAATTCCCCTCGTCGTCTTATCCTTAGCCGCCGCAGAAGTTGCGGCTCCGTGTCCCTGCGATCCGGCCCCGCCAGAGTTTCCGCCGTTGCCGTTGCTTCCGCCGTTACCGTGCCCGCCGCCATTGCCGCCGGGCCCGGCGAAGACCGGAGACGCGACAAGGGCGAGAGCGGCGACCGTTGCGAACAGACTGGTTCGAGTTTTCATGGTTTCTCCTTACGAATCGCCGTCCCGCCAGGTTGGTTCTGGATCATAAATGTGAGGACTCTCTAATATGAAGGTCCACTATTTAGCCAGTTTCGTTTAAATACAGCCGTCCGCAAGGGACCTTGGTCCGAGGTTGAAAAGCAAAAGTCCTAACTCTATCCGGGGCGTATTGCGCGGCGAACAAACGCTTGCTGGTCACAAGCCAGCAAAGCGAGATAGCGAAATCGATGGGAGCGCGTAGACGCAATCCTCCGCGATCACGCCATACACATCGCGGCTGCAACTCAACTATCGCTAAAAGCGCGGCGGACCTGATGGCCCGTCTGGCCGGCGCCTTTCAGGCAACCTCCCACCGAACGGCGCCGGCCTGTCCTTGCCTTCGATGGCCGTGGCGCGAGAGGTAGGAACCATAGGCGGTTCTTTGCCGCCTGTTGCGTTTTAGAACCCGACGACCTCCGCAAAAGACCGCGAACGCGGAAAAGGCTTGGGCGCGCGAACTGCCGCTCCTGTCGCGCCGCATGGGATCACTGCGACGCTGCCGGCGCCAGTCGTAATATCCTTCCCGCTGGCTCGTCGGTCAACGCCATTACCGCGCCGTCGGGAGCCTGCACCACGTCTCGGACGCGGCTGCCGAGAGCGAGGACTTCCTCGCCGGCGAACTGCTCGCCGTCAATTCTGACACGAACGATGCCTGCCGCGGACAGTCCGCCAATCAGGAGGTCGCCTCGCCAATCGGCAAACATGTCGCCGGTGTAGAAGGTCATGCCGGAAGGCGAGATGACCGGTGTCCAGCTATGGATGGAGCCGGCAAACTCCGGCCGTGTCGATGGATCGGGGATGCGTTTGCCCGAATAGTGCCGCCCCCAGCTGACCACGGGCCAGCCGTAATTCCTGCCGGCTTCCGGAATGTTTAGCTCATCGCCGCCGCGCGGCCCCATTTCCGCCGTCCAGAGCACGCCGGTTTCGGGATGGATCGCTGCGCTTTGCACATTGCGATGGCCGTAGGACCATATCTCGTCGGCGCCGTCCTTGCCGACGAAGGGATTGTCGTCAGGCACAGAACCATCGGGATTGATGCGGACGACCGTCCCGAGATGATTGCTCGCGTCCTGCGCCTGTTGCGCCTTGCCGCGCTCGCCGAGCGTAACGAAGAGCTTGCCGTCCGGCGCGAACACCAGGCGGGAACCGAAATGGTGCTGGCTCGAGACGGTTGGTTCCTGCCGGAAGATCACTTCGAAGCCCGAAAGCGCGCTCCCGTTCTCGTTCAGGCGTCCACGGCCGACGGACGTGGCCGCGCCGCCGCTCCGCTGCTCCGAATAGGAGAGATAAACCGTCCGGTTGTTGGCAAAGTCCGGATCGAGCGCCACATCCAGCAGGCCGCCTTGTCCGTCGGCGAGGACGTCCGGCACACCGTCGATCGGATCGGAAACGGCCCCGTCGGTCGAGACGAGCCGCAGGCGCCCCGGACGCTCGGTGACCAGCAGCGTGCCGTCGGGCAGGTAGGTCGCGCCCCAGGGATGTTCGAGCCCTTCGGCAAAGGTCTCGACAGCAATGCGGCCTGTTTGGCTCTCTATGCTCTTGGAAGGGTCCTGCGCGAAGGTGGTCGAGGGCGCGCTGAAGGCAAGAAGAAAAGACAAAGCAATCGGTATCCGCAGCATGATTTCTCCATCCGAACGGGGGGAGCCGCCGGCTCCTCGATATAATGACCGACTACCGATGCGGTTCCCAAGCTGGCGAGCGGGTTCTCATCAATGGCGTATATGGCGGCCGAAGATGTCCGCCTGCTGCTAAGCTGCAAGCGGCGCTTCGGCGTAGCTGTCAATCGCTGCGATCTCTTCCTTTTTCGCGTCAGCTTCCATAGTGAGGTCAAACGCGGCCTGCATATTCATCCAGAACTGAGGCGTCGTATTGAAGAACTTGGCAAGGCGAAGCGCAGTGTCGGGAGTGACGGGCGTCACTTCGGCCACAAGGCGCTCAATCCTGGTCCGTGGCACATGGAGCTTTTTGGCGAGCGTGTAAGGCTTCAGACCCAGAGGGGCAAGAAACTCCTCCCGCAAGATTTCGCCAGGGTGGATCGGCGAAGTAAAGTGTAGCATTGCAGATCTCCAACTCTTGGTCGTCCCCACTCTTGGTCGTCAATGGCAATCGGCGATTTCAACGTCCTCGGCGTTGCCGTCTACCCACCGAAAGCAGACACGGAATTGGTCATTAATGCGGATCGAGTGCTGTCCGGTGCGGTCGCCTTTCAGCGTTCCGGGCTGTCAACGAAAAAGTACCACCGCGTGAGACTGACGGCCCATCTTCAGATGAAGGCAATCTATGATTGAACTGGTCCAGGCGAAAAGATGGATGACGATACGTCGCCGATTTTGGCACGAAAAGCTCACCGTGGCGACATGGTCGCGACACAGGGCCACAAAGCAAATCGGCCGCCCGAAGGCGGCCGATTTAATCGCTTGATTCCCTGAGAGAAACTGGAGCGGGTGAAGCGATTCGAACGCTCGACCCCAACCTTGGCAAGGTTGGCTCTAAGTCTTTCTTGCGGATTTCCATTGATTACCACCAATTCCCATTGATTACCTATCTATCGGGTATCGTTTACTAATTTTTGATGTCGTTAGGATTGGCGCGCATTTCGGTTGCGTTTGATTTCTATAATTTGGTAGCTATGAGGTAGCTAGAAGCCCGCTTGAGCTACCAGGAATTTCCGATGCCTAAGATCACAAAAGAGCTTATCGCTGCTATCAAGCCGCCCGCTGCCGGATCTGGGACTGTTTGGGATTCCACCATTCGCGGCTTTGGGGTGCGGGCGTGGGCGGGCGGGTCAAAAACCTACGTCTTGAAATATCGGAATCGAGATGGCCGTGCCCGTTGGCTCACTATCGGCCGTGTTGGTGGCCCCACTCTTGATGAGGCACGTAAGGAAGCATCCAAGGCCTTGGGCGCTGTGGCAAAGGGGGAAGATCCCGCCGCAACCAAAATGGCGGCACGAAAAGCCGAAACAATGGCTCAACTGATCGAACTCTATGCATTGGAGGGCTTGGTCGTTCAACGAGGCATCCGGCAGGGTGAGCCCATGAAGCCCATTACCGCCGCGTACACGGTCGCACGTCTGCGGCATCACGTGACCCCGCTCCTGGGTGCTCTGAAGGCTGATGCGGTCACGGCAGGCGATGTCGAGCGGTTTGTGAAGGATGTAACGGGTGGCAAAACACGCCGGGATGAGAAGGTCGTGGATACGAGCGGGAAGGTGCGACGTGTGATCATTCGCGGCGGCGACGGAGCGGCTAGAAAGGTTGTCCGGGATTTGTCGGCGGTCTTCTCATTTGCGAAACGCCGAGGGATCGTTCGTGACAATCCGGTCGAAAACGCGAGCGTTCGAAAAACGGACAATCGGCGGATACGCTTCCTTTCCTTGGGCGAAATTAAACGCCTCGGCGAGGCCTTTAAAGAACTTGAAGGCGAAGGGATCAATTCGAAGGCACTCGACATATCCCGGCTATGGGCACTCACCGGCGCGCGAAGGAATGAAATTGCAGGTTTGAAGTGGAGTGAGGTCGATCTGCAATCGGGCTTCCTTAGGCTTGAGGATACCAAGACAGGGAAGAGCTTGAGGCCGCTTGGAACAGCGGCCCGAATTCTGCTCGCGGCTCGCCTCCAGCTGCGTGACAAAGCCTCTCCCTGGGTTTTCCCTGCGGAGCGCGGCGACGGATTCTATTCGGGAACGAAACGGATATGGCCAAAGGTCGTAGGAAAAGCCAAATTGCCAGGCGTGACGCCTCACACCCTCCGTCATAGCCTGGGTTCCATAGCTGCGTCGTCAGGTGAAGCATTGCTCATTGTGGGTGCCCTTCTGGGGCACAGCAATGCGCGCTCCACATCGATTTACGCCCATATCGCCGAGGACCCTGCACAGCGCGCGGCCGACAAAGCGTCGAATTCAATTGCGACGGCGCTGGCAGGACAATTAGCCGGCGAAGTCGTCAAGTTTGGGAAAGGCTGATCGCGCCTGCGCTGTCTAGCGATTGCGGTCTTGTGGGGTTGCCGCATCGAGAGCGACTATCGGATATTCATTTCCATTGAAGGAAAAAGGTATCATCCGATGGAAATCAAGACGCACACCGACTTCCCGCTACTTGGCAGCATCGCACATCGCCTTGCCGGGGCTGACGCGATTCCGAATCATGCCTCCCTGACCCCCGAAGAAACCGCAGAATTCTTGACTGCAAACGGCATGCCTATTGCTGAACAAACTTTGGCGAAATGGCGCTGTCTCCGTTCGGACGGGCCGAGATTCCGCAAGGTCGGCAGATACGTCTTGTACACTGCGGGCGACCTTCGAACCTTCCTTGGCATCAGCATAGCTGCCTGAAACGCAAAACCCCGCCGGGCAGGGCGAGGTTCGCATTCTCAATTACATTCGGGCAGGCAACCAATGGCATTTCATACCCAAATTGCGTCTCGCAAGCAAGCGGCTGGCGACGTTCGTAGTGTTTGCAAAACGCAAACACCCGACATCAATCCGCCTGGCGGGCTGGGCAGGCTCACCGAGTCCGGCGTCGTTCTTACCGACGAGCATATCAAGGCGATCCGCCGCTCGCAGGGCACCCAGGTAGATCCGGGCATCCCCGTTACCTACGCTTGGCCCACCGCTATCGAGATACTTCGTTCCGGCGACACCCACATCACCGGGATCACGAAATGCAGCCTCTGTAAGCGACTGCATTTTACCGGGCTAAGCGCAGACCCCTTGAGAGTGCCAGAGTGCAGCGATGGGTTCCCGCCCTTTCATCACGGCCGCCGCAAACCCGGCCTAGTCCGCGTCGTGCCTATCCTAGACGTTTTGCCCGCCGAAATAGTTTTTGAAATGAAGGCCCCTACGGCCGATCTGGCGACGTTTTGCAAAATCGCGCTTGAAACGGTGGAACGTGAGCCGGCCAACTACGCCAATTTGGCGGCCGACGTTTCCGAACTTCGTAGCTTGGCGGTCTATCGACGCACGACGCGGTGGCGTCGCTCCAACAGCGAGGCGGCTTTTGCTGCGCTTGTGCGTTCGAAGGTTCTTGAAGAGCGGATTTGCATCATTGCGGAGGGCTTGGACCTACCCGAGCCGCAGCGGACGTACGGCGCGCGGCGACAGGCGCTCGCACAGTTCATTCGCGGGCATGGCCCGGGAAAGATGCGCTTGCGGCTTGGCCGCGCGCTGTACGCCGCGCTTAAGGCGGCTGGACGCGGCGAATTGTGATGGATGGCCATCGCCCGGCCCCCGACGACTACTCGTCGGACAGGCCTGCATTGAAGAAGGCGCCAACTTCACGCCGCGCCGCCAGCGGTGCAGCCGGCAAGTCTCTTGCCCTGTCAGCATCGCCATTCGTTTGGGTTGAGCCGAGTCTACTTCCGCATCGTCAATGGCTTTATGGACGGCATTTGGTTCGGAAGTATGTGAGCGCGACCATCGCGCCTGGCGGCGTGGGAAAATCGACGCTCGGCATGGTGGACGCCGTCGCAATGGCCTCCGGGCGCCAGCTTCTAAACGACAAGCCGTTCGGGCCGCTTCGTGTCTGGTGTTGGAACGGTGAGGACGATGCGGACGAGCTACGACGGCGTGTCAGCGCTGCGATGCTGCATCATGAAGTCGACCCTTCGGAACTTGAGGGGCGGCTTTTTCTGGATAGCGGCCGCACCACTCCGATCAAGATTGGCTCGATGCAGAACGGTGCAATCGCAATCGCGGCGCCGGTCGTTGACGCTCTTGAGGCGGAGATAAAGCGGCTTGGAATCGACGTGCTGATTATCGATCCGTTTGTGTCTGCTCACTCTCTTCCCGAGAACGGCAATGAAGCGATGGACGCCGCTGTAAAGGCGTTCGCATCAATCGCGGACCACACGGGATGCGCGATTGATCTTGTACACCATGCCCGAAAACTCAACGGCCAAGACGCTGATATCGACTCTGCTCGCGGAGGGTCGGCAATCGCTGCTGCCGTGCGTGCCGCCCGTGTTCTCAACGTCATGGGGGCAGATGCTGCGAAGGGCTTCAATGTTTCGGCCACCGACCGCCGGAGCTATGTGCGCGTCGATGACGCTAAGGCCAATCTGGCACCAACCCGAGCGGCGCGATGGATCCACCTTGTCGGCGTTTCACTTGGCAACACCGCCCCAGGACGAGAGGGCGATTGGGTCGCTATTTGCGAACTATGGACACCACCCGACGCAATGGCAGGAATAACGCTTGATCATCTTTTGGCGGTGCAACGCGAGGTCGATGGGAAGCAATTACGCGAGAATGTCCAAGCCAAAAATTGGGTGGGGCATGCGGTCGGAAAAGTTCTTTCACTCAATAGCCGCGTCGAGCCGGAAAAGACCAAAATCAAGGATCTGATCCGGGCCTGGGTGAACAGCGGCGCGTTGGAAGAGGCGATCATTCAGGACGCACAAAAGGGCCGCGATGTTAAGATCTTGGAGGTCGGAAAATGGGCGGATCGCGAATGATTTCCCACCTTAGAACGTGGGGTGGGAAAAGGTGGGGAAGTGGTGCAAATCCTGCGCGCCAAACTCACCCCACCCCACCTTCCTATAGGTGGGGGTGGTGGTGGTGGGGTGCCCGGCGTTCCGAGAGAATGCGGTGGGGCTGCAACTATGCTTAATCGCACGAACCGTCCTGCCTATGGCGACCCTGTTCCGCCTCCGCTCAATCGCAACGGTGTCGAGGAGGCGCTAGCCGTCATGCGCAAGGTGGCGGAACATTACACCGGCACCGATGCCGGCCGCGCTTTGGAGGTAGCCGCTAACCAGCTATCGAAGCTTGAGGCCATACCCGAGCGCGGAGCAACGAAGCAACGTGAACGCGGCCTTCGGCTGCGCTACCTGAAAATCTCTCCGCACTACGCCGCGAAGACCAGAACAGTCCGGGGCTTTGTTCGTTTGTTCCTCGCTGACGCCGATCACTATCTGAAACACCGCAGCAAATATGATGACAAGCTAACGGGGCGGCCTCGTTTTGAGCCCTGGCTTTCAGTGGCACGCATCATCGATCTTTGCGACGAGATACCGAGCGAAAATACAATTCGCCGCGATCTTCAATGATTTCAAGCGGTTATGAAAAACAAAAGGTACTTCGGCGCCGGTGCCAGGGTGAGGGGAGCGCTGCATCGCACCTTTTCGCTAGCGACAGAAATCTAGGAAAGCATACCTATTCTATTCGCAGTGAATATCGTCAGGCGCTTGTCGATCAAGGATTTCAGCGACTTGAACGTGTCGCGCATGCCAAGTTGCCACTAACCTTTCGAGCCGGTGGCCCACAATCGCGAAGCGATGGGCCGAGCTACCGACGCATGGTGCTCTTCGAAAGAGGAGCGCACCGTGACGACATCAATTTCAATGGGCCGCCTGCGCAAGATTGTTGCCGAAGCCAATGCCGCGTACGCAGCATCGCGCCAGGCGACCGAAAATTTTCGCAACGCCAAGTCAGCCGTTCGCGCTGTCGAAGCACGGATCAATCCGCAACTCGAAGCCGGCAACTTTGAAACGAAAAATTGGGACCGCGAACCGAAGGGGACGTGGCCCGCCGAATATCGCAAGGCCCGTGAAGTCCTGGCCGAGGCCGAGGCCGCCGTCGAGCGTCAGCATGAAACCACGCAGCACGCCGGGCGAATAAAAACCCGCGCCATCGAATTCGCGAGAGCAAGCGGCATCGAACTTCCTGCCGATATGAAGGATCAATACTGATGGCAAAGATCATCGACAAACTCGCCGGCATCTTCGAGCGCCAGCGCAGTGCGGCACGGGAGATTTCCGACGCAATTGAGGGTCCGCGCGTCGAGATCATGGCGTTGTATGAGAAGCGTCGCGAGATCAAGGCCGCCCCGATATCGCCGGCCGAGGTTCAAACGCGGATCAAAGAGACCTTGGCCGCTGCAGAAGCGGAGACGCGCATATTTTTTCATCCTGACGCGCTCATCACACCACCCGACAGTGGATTCGTTACCGATGCGCGTCTTGCGGAAGCCTTCGCGGCCAAGCCTCTCGGCATGATGATTGTTCTTGGCTTTCGCGAAGAGATCACCGAGGCCCTTACAGCAGCCGCAAACAAGGAAGTTGCCGGGCGCGGCCGTGCCTACAGCGCGGACGAACGGGCCAAGGAACTTGCTCGCATCGACGCTGAAATCCGCGAAGCCGAGCGCGACGAGGAAAAGCTCTGCCGACTGGCCGAAGAAGCCGGAATCTCGGTCGCACGGCGCGCCGATGCAAACATGGAATTCATTCTTGCGGAGGATCTGTGATGGCTCTCAATCCGATTTTGGCTGCACTGACATCGGCGTTGATGCGCAGTGAGAAGCCGACCAACACGGCGCCCGCTCAACAGAAGCGGCGGCCCTCGGCCTTAGCGCGTCGAGAGAAGCCGGTGCCGTTCATGTCGAGGGTGCCTACAGCGTATCTCCAAAACCCGATTGATGGTGACGCCATCGAACAGAAGCGCGCGGCCGACGCCGCACATTGGCGCGACGCACTGCGTCGCTGAGAAGGGAAACCAGATGACCAATCCAGTCGAGACGGATGCGAAGCCAATGAGCTTTTCCGCGATGAAAGTCGCGTTGATGCGCGGCGGAAAAGCCAAGGCGCTGACAGCCGCAGCGAGCCGAAAGGTCGTTGCCGAAAAGGAGGCGGCATATCGCCGGGGCCTATGGAAGGCCGCGATGCGGCCGCTTGGCAAGTGATACGAAATGCCGCTGCAGCGGCACGACGACCGGCGCCTAGTCCTCGTCTGGTCGTCTCTTGGGTGGTGGGTGCGACATACGCCCACCACCTCTTTTTCCTTTAAGGAGATCATACGCTGATGCGCCTGTCGGCAGATCCCAGACGGCCGGACGAATTCAATCTGAATGACCGGCATGGTGCCATGGCCGCGCTTGAGCGGGAACGCCGGGACCAAAAATTGCTCCTCGTAGATATGGAGGTTCTAAGCGGCGTGTCCGCAAACACCTTCCTGGCTTGGCGAGGTGGCCAGCGCGACCCAACTCTCGGATGCCTGGTCGCCCTCGCGCAAACCCTTGGTTTTGACGTCTTGATGGTCCGAAGGAGCAACGCTACCAGATCAGATTGCGGCATACTTCCGGCGGGTTTCAAAGGCGGCTCGACTACAATTGACGCCTGAGAATCGAGGCGCGTCGTGACCGGGAAGCCAGTAGCAGAAGCCGCCGTAAGGCTATCGCTAATCGACCGGATCTCCGGGCCGATTAAGCGGCTACAGGCGCGCCTCGTCGCCCTTAGCTCCCGTTTGGGCTTCGACCGCATCGGGGCATCCGTGGGGCGCCTCGGGCGGGCCATAGGCGGCCTTGGCGATGGCCTGGCCCGAACGACCGCCCGGCTGTCATCCTTCGTTGGACTCCTCGGCCTTGGCGGTGCCGGCGCCGTTGCAGGTGCCTTCGCGTTGGCGAAGAGCGCGTCGGACCTCGGCAGCGAGATCGGCGAAGCCGCGTTCAAGCTCGGGGTCGGCGTCGAGGCGCTACAGGAATACCGCTTCGCCGCCAAAATGAGTGGCATAGAATCGGAGTCCCTGACCAAGGGAATTCAAAAGCTCGGGATCAACGCGTCTGCCGCGTCTCGCGGGAACAAGGCGCTTGCGAAGGACTTCAAGGCGCTCGGGGTTGTCCTCAAGGGGCCGAACAAACAGCTTCGTTCGACCGAGGAAATTCTTAACGACACGTTGTCCGCGCTCGCCCGTGTCAAAGATCCGCTTCGCCGCAACGAACTCGCGTTCAAGCTCTTCGGCAAGTCCGGCGTGGATATGGTCAAGATGCTTTCGGATGGCGCGGACGGGCTCGCAGACATGCGCGAAGAGGCCCGCAGGCTCGGGATCATCTTGAGCGACGGCGCAACCAAGGCGGCGGATAAGTTTGGCGATAATCTCGACAGTCTGTGGCTTCGCTTGGATGGCCTAAAGCTGTTTCTCGGCGTCCAGCTTTTGCCGGCCATGAACGAATTGATCGAAACGACCACGAAGTGGTTTGACGCGAACGCAACCTTGGTTCGGTCCACTATCTCGGATTGGGTCAAGACCTTTGCGGGCGTGCTTCGTGACCTCATGAATCCGGCGTCGGATATCCGGCAGGAAATCGCCGGCATCGCTGAAAAGTTCACCGCCTTTCTTGCCGCCATCAAGCCCGTTGTGGACTTCCTCGGCGGGCCGATGCAAGCGACGCTCATCGTGCTCGGCACATGGACGGCGGCACCGCTCATCACCGCTCTAACGGCCGTTGGTGCCGCCTTTGTGACCCTTGGCATCACCATCATGGCGACCCCGGTCGGATGGTTCCTTGCCGCCGTGGCGGCCATCGCTGGCGCCGCATACCTGATCTATTCGAATTGGGATTCCATCGCGAAGTTCTTCGGCGACTTCTGGAATTATGTCACCGGCCTGTTTTCGTCCGCCGTGGCCTATATCCAGTCGATTCCCGGCAAGCTCTATGATGTCGGCGCCGCAATGGTGGACTCCATCTGGCAAGGCCTGAAATCGAAATGGGGCGAGGTGGTGTCGTGGCTGAAAGGCGCCGTTGCCGACCTCATTGGCTGGCTTCCCGAAAGCATCAAGTCAACCCTCGGGTTTGACCTCACCACGGTGGCGCCGAACGCGGCGGCGGGCGATGCCGGCGCCAGGGTTGGCGGGATGGTGAAGCCGCCAGCGGAACAGCGCCCGCCAGCGCCGCCGGCATTCACCCCGAGCGTCAAGCCCATGGAAGACGTGACCGCCGGGTTTACGGCGGCCTGGCGCGACCTCATGAAGCCGATAGGGGATCTCGGAAAGGCGACCGAAAAGACGGACAAGGTCGAGGCCGGGACGGTCACCACGCAACGGGTGGACATCGCCGAGCCTATCATAGTTCACCAGCCGCAAGCGGTGAATGCACAGCTTAATGTCGGCGGCATCACCATCAACGTGCAAGGCATGACGCCGGCCGAGGCGCAAGGCATGGTCACGCGCGCCTTGGCTGCGGCGCAAGCCACGCATGCAGCTAATCTGCAATCCAGTCTGTCGGATTGATGTAAATGGAAGCGGACGGCGGCGACGCATCCCTGATTTTTGGCAACGATCTACAGTGCATGCGCACGCTGGCCATCATCGACATACTCGTTCCGCTGGTTCCCCTCATTGTCAGCCAAGGCGGCGAAGTGATGGCCACTGGTGTCGACTTTGAGGCATTTTCCGATACGGGACAGAAATGCCTAGGCCATCTGTTCGCCAGGCAACTGCCCGCTGATGTTGCCGCCATAGTGCGCGAGTCCTGGGCGATGAAGCGGCGGCTATGCATCACGGCGGTGCGCACGGCAGACCCGCACGCTTCCGGTAGGCTCTGGCTGTCCGGCACGATTCATCTATCGGGCGACGAGCCGCGCATACAGAGTACGACGAGCACGCATCTGCACTGATCATTCGCCGCAGCTGATTCTAAGTCTTCGTTTGCATATCGCAAACTGTGTTCGGTGAAATTTCCACTCCGTTTGCGTAACGCAAACAACATGAAAAAATATGACTGATATCGTTTAATACACCGCGCCACAGCGTGCGATTTCTGTTGCAATATCTACAGAGTTAGTTGCAGGTTGCGTGAGCCGGAGAGTGTTTCCCCACTCGCCGGCTCTAACCGAAACCGAAGAAGGACCTTCGATAATGGCACCTCTACAAACTACAGAACTGCCCGAATTCAGCAAGTTGATCTTGGCCGTCGCCAAACTCGCTAAAGCCGGTCAAGACCGCGAATTGGTTGGCATCATGACTGGCGGCACATATCGCACGCGCGGCGGCGTGACTGTTGGCCCGCTGCGGCCGTTTCGCGACGAAGAGGATGGCGAGCACACAGACGCCGTGGGGAGGTCCGCGTGGTTTTTCGCGGATGGCGTCGGCGCCTATGACCGCTACGGCTGTATCCTGTCTGGCGTCACCTCTGATAGCGAAATGGATTGCGTCTCGGCCTGGGATTGTCGCCTTCTCCTAGAAACTGCGGCGTGAGCGGGGGCACGCGAAATGTCCGGTGTTGATCCTATCCGCGACCTTCGAATCGCTGTCACTGGAGCGCGCCGGGCGATTGCGATTGCCGAACGCGCCATTTCGAATGTTGCCGAGAAGGCGGAAGCGTTGTCACACGCGGCCGAGCGAGCGAACGACTTTAGCGCGGTGGCCTTTGCGGCCACCGGCGAGGTGCTTCTAACCGCCGATGACGTCGCAAGCGTTCTGCACGTCAGCAAGCCCACTCTTGCCCGCTGGCGGGTGCTCGGAACCGGCCCCGGCTACGTCAAGAAGCAAGGCCGGATTCTCTATCGGGCCGAGACAATCGAAAACTTTGTGACTTCGAAAGAGCGCACCAAGACGCGCGACGACGAGCCGGGGCGATGATGAGAGCCAGTTAAGGTTCACCTGGCCCACAATCGCGAAGCGATGGGCCGAGCTACCGACGCATGGTGCACTTCGAAAGAGGAGCGCACCGAAAAATGCCTAACGCAATTTACGAAAACGGTGACGGCGGCGTAGAGGTCGATCCAACGCTCGCGTCTGGCCTTCGCGGCGCCCACGGCTGGTCGATGGTGACAGCGCTTATTGCGGACGGTGAACGGCGCGTGAGGCGCGTTGTCGACTGGACAGGCGGCGAAGGCATCAAGCCGGACCTCGGTGGCTATCTTGGCCCTCTCGGCCTCGTTACGGACATCGCGGAGGCGACCGACGACCGTGGCACTAAAGGCGAAGATGGCGACCCCGGTGCGCCAGGTCCGCAAGGGAAAAGCGCGTACCAAATTGCTGTCGACAATGGCTTTGTTGGCACCGAGCTTCAGTGGCTTAATTTCTATGTGAACGAAATTGCGGAAGCCGCCACGAATGAGGCAATAGGCGCTCGCGACGTCGCTGTAGAGAAGGCGGACATCGCTACCAACAAAGCTATTTTGACCGCTGCGGACGCCGTTGCGACCGCCGGCTACCGGGACGCCGCCGCCCTGTCCGCGAGTGCTGTCGGCTACTTCATACACGCCGCAGCTACCAACGTTCCGCGAGGCATCAGCAACACGGTCGGCACGATCACTCCCGGGGCAGGTGGGACCACCGGAACCGACCTCGCGCTCGCGTGGACCGGCGGAAACTTCGCGGTTAACCCTACCGGCGTGTTCGATGTTGCGGGCGGCGTCGTCACCGCTGTTCGGATCACCGGCCGAGGCCGGTATATCGGCGCCGCGCCGACCGCGCCGACGCCGTCCTTTGCTGCCTCCGTAGGGCTCACAGGGGGCGCCGTCGCGCTTAGCGTGGATTTCCTGCCGACCAGCGGCGAAACCTATTGGGCGGCCTCTGCGGACGGCACGGAATACCAACTGTACCTCAACAATTCCGGCGCCCCATCAATCGTCCCTGGTCAGACGCAACGCATCATGAAGCCGGCAACCCAGGGCGCCATTTCGAGCGGTGCCATTGGTCCCGGCTATGTGGAGCAAGGGAAGGTCAAGCCGGCCATACAAAGCCAGTTCAACCGCGCCAATTCACTCCAAAGGATACAGCAACAAGGCGCGGTGCAGCCAGTGATCGCCGGCAGAAACGGCGGCGTGTTCCTTGGCATTCGCCTATCAGATGGCAAGGCGGTTCTGCCCCTTGCCAGCGAAAGCATAGAAATCGACCCGGAAGATATCAGCATCCGAAAGGCCATTGATCGGGCCGTCGCAATCCCAGGTGTAGGGATGCGCAACTATACGGGCGCCGACACCCGGAAGCCGATCATTGCCGGCCGAAACGGTGGCGTCCTCGTATGGCTCGACACAACCTCTGTCCCGCCAAAAGTGACCGGCGCCATATCCGTAGCGGAAGTGCAGTATCAAGGGCTCTTCCCGAATGACGCTCGCGGTCGTGTTTCTGACTACGCGGCGATAGCCGAGAAATCGGCGCAAACGTTGCGCTTCATTCGCCCGGTCACGGACGGGAACAACTATCAGCATTGCGCGCCTGGCGCCCGCGAGGGCTATTTGACGACGGCGCAATACATGCAGATCGACGTCTATTGGAACAACCGCGTCACTCGTGTCGAAACGTATAATACTATCGGGTGGATCTTGGTCGATGACGCACCGGTCGCCTCGTTTTCCAGCAGCTTCGCGCCCGGTACGCCGGGGGCGCAATCTTACACGTTCGACCTCGGATCAACCGCTTTCAAAAAGGTCGAAATCCTCTGGCCTTACGGCGCCGGAATGGAGTTGCGCCAGACTCGGTTTTCGGCAAACGCGCCAATCGCTATCCCCGATGCTCGGCCCGCCAAGCTGCTTAATGTGCATGGGGACAGCACGACTCACGGATATTCGGCAAGCTCGATACTGACGTCGTGGGCGTATGGAACGGCGGTCGATCTCGGCCGCCAGCTTCTCAACACCGGGAACGGCAGCAATACCGCCGCCGCCGGCCAGGGCGCGGTCGTCGCGCAAGCCATCATTGATACCGGCATCGCGGACGTGAAGTCGGTCTATTCCATCGGCATCAACGATTGCATCAGCAATCGCGTGCCTACCGTGGCGTTCAAGACCTCTGTCGAGGGGTATCTTGCCGGCTTCCGCAGCAAGCTCCCGACTGCGTCGTTGCTGTTCTGCAGCGCCTTCTACTGCCCCGCGCATGAGACGGCGCATTCCTTCCCGTTGCAAGATTATCGCGACGTTATGCAGGCCATCGTAACGGCCTCGGGCGATCCGAACCTTACCTATGCCAACGGCAAGGCGTCGATGGTGAACAGCAGCGACCGCCTCGCCGGTGATCTCACCCATCCAAACAACCTCGGCTGCTCTGAAATCAGGCCGTTCATGGTCTCGAACCTTTAAGGAAAATACCTATGGCAAACCCACTTTGGCCGTGCCTTGTTCTGCCCTTCGACGTGACCGGCACCGGCTACTCGGTCGATCCCGTCACGCTACAGCCGATGTTTGAAGGCATCGCCGAGGCGGACGCGGACGGGCATTGGCTTTTCGGCAATGACAACCCGACCATGGCGGACATGCTGTCCGGGCAGTTGATGACACCCAGGCTTTCGACTCTTCTGACGGCCGGCGGCAGCGGCCATACAGCCCCGCCCGTTTTGGCAAGAACTGGCACGGGTCAGAGTGTCCCGCAAGCCTTGACGGCCTCTCTGTCGGGCGGTGCGGTGAACGGCTTTACCGAAACCAACCCTGGCTCGGCCGACGCTACCGCAGGCGGCGCCGTGACGGTGACCGGGGATGGAACCGGTACGGTCTTCAACGTAGGTATCGCCCCGGCGCCGACTCAGAACGACGGCTCCCTCACACTGGCGAATGCAACGGTGAACCGGATCAACGGCTATCAGACGCCGTTTGATATCAAGCGGAATCAGACTGTTTGCCTCGCGGTCAAGCGCAAGGCCTTGGCCGCTACGACGCTGGTTGTAGGCTGGTGGCCTCCGGGGGGCACCAGAAATCCCGCTTGGATGGTGCAGATCAGCGCTACGGACTATGTGGCTTACTCTCGGGCGGCAGGCGGCAATTTCGGCTCCGATCCGCAGGCTGTAACGCCCCCCGCCGGCAGCGTTGGCGATTGGCTGTTTCTTGCTATTACGCATGACGCGGCGGGGTCGCGGCGTGTAGATTGGGGCGGCGGGGCGAGCTACACCAAGGCGGGGGTGCTCGATATTGTCGACGCCAACCACCGGGTCGGTATTGGCGGCACCCTGCCATCCTACGCGGGCGGCGGTGACTACGCCGAAATGATGGTCTTCCCGAACGCCAAGACGGCGGCAGAGGTGGCGGCTATCTATGCCCGTTCCAAGGCCAGGCTACTGCCGCGAGGTATTACGCTGCTTTGAGGCGCTTTGCAGCCTTGAGGCTCTCCTGGCTAGAAGCGAGTGAGAACCTGCTCCACTGCGCCAATGAATTGATCGAGGGTCGGGACGATAGGTTTTCCTTCCACAACGGTCCCTTTGCCGAACACTACGTCGATGGTGGCTTCAAAACTCAGGTGTTCCGGATGGCTGATTTCTTTCACCCATGTGAGGATATGGCCATCTTGCAAAGGGTAGCGCTCCGGATTGAGCTTAGCGACAAAACTGGACGTCCCCCCTTCAGGCAGATGACCGGATAGGTGGTGCAGCGGCTTCACTGCTGCCCCTGCGACTGCGACTATGAGGGCGTGTTTGTCAGCAATGTCGAGTTTATGAAGCTGCCATAGCGAATCGTTCCCCCCTGGTACGGCTTTGACGCCGCGATCTGCTGTCTGTCGGCTGGGGAGAGATGTTTTATTTTGTCCAAGCCGCTCGTTTTGAAACGCTGATCAGATTCGGTAATCGGAAAATACGTTTCCTTGACCCCTACTGCGTTCGCTCCATTGCGGATCGCCATGGCGACGGCGAGATGATCGAGTGCGGCCCGCGCGTTATGGATAGTGTCGCCAACCAGCAGCGCCAGTTCGGCCGGCGGGGGAGTTTTTTCCCGGACTACGACGCGAAAGCCGGCGATTTCCGAATCGGGCTCCCATGCGTACGGATATGGTTCTTCGGCCAAGTAGGTCGTGACCGCTTGCCTCAGGTCATCGAAGTGTTTTTTGGCCCGCGCGACCTTAAGGCGTGCGCCAGTTAGATCTAGGGAAGCCTGCACGATAGTTCCTCTCGCAATATGCTGTTGGGTTGGCGCACCCGCCAGCCAAACCAAATGAAGTTGGCGCCGAGGCTTAGAGGGAGTGATTTGCGTGGCTTGCGGTTTCCGAACGCTGGTAGCTATGCGGTAGCTGGCCTTTATCGACAAAGAAAAAGCCGCACTAGGCGGCTTCTTAACTGCTTGATTTCCCTTGGGAAAACTGGAGCGGGTGAAGCGATTCGAACGCTCGACCCCAACCTTGGCAAGGTTGTGCTCTACCCCTGAGCTACACCCGCTCGCGCGGCTTTTTGGGCCGCAAGCCGCGCCTATATGGCTGAAGGGCGCGGCGATTGCAACAGGGAAATCGCAGGTTTTTTGGTCCGCAGCCGGCGACGTAAACAAGCCTTCCGTAGCGAGGACAGGAACGGAATCGGCGGCCTCACCGCGCGACGGTCTTGTCTCGACCGCGTCATTGGCCGTAAACGGCGTGATCTAAACCGCGACAACAACAAGTCCGACAAGAAACAACATGCCGAAAACCGAAGCCGAGCTTTTTGCCTTTCTCGCCGATCTTGGGATCGAGGTCTCGACCCTACGTCATCCGCCGCTGTTCACGGTCGCCGATTCGCAGGCGTTGCGCGGAGAAATCGCTGGCGGGCACACCAAAAACCTATTCCTCAAGGACAAGAAAGACAATTTCTTCCTGGTCAGCGTCGGCGAGGAGGCGGTGGTCGACCTCAAGCAGATCCACCATGTGATCGGCGCTGCCGGGCGCGTGTCTTTCGGCAAGCCGGAGATGCTGATGGAGCTTCTCGGCGTCGTTCCGGGCGCGGTCACCGTGTTCGGCGTGATCAACGACACGGCGCGAAGAGTGAAGGTGGTACTCGACCAGGAGTTGATGGGCCATACCATCATCAACGCCCATCCGCTGAGCAACGAGGCAACGACATCGATCGCTGCCGCCGACCTCGTCAAATTCGTCGAGGCAACCGGGCATGATGCTGTTATCTTGAAAGTCACGGCATGATCGCCACATGGATGACGATAAACCGACTTCTGAGTGAGGATATGGACGTTGTGCCGGGCCGGTGGGCCGGCGGCGCGACCGAAAGGGTGACGAGATGAGCGACAACAATCAATTTGGCGGCCCGTTTGGCAGCAATGGCGGGCAATATGCCACCACAGTGCAGTATGGCGGCACCGAGGCCACCCTCGCGAAAGTCGCGCTTGGCGAGCCGCCCGTCGCCGTCGACGTCATCAAGGACACGACGACCGCCGCTTTTGCCGCCGACGTCATCCAGGAATCGCGCCGTCAGCCGGTGCTGGTCGATTTCTGGGCGCCCTGGTGCGGGCCCTGCAAGCAACTGACGCCGCTGCTGGAAAAGGCAGTCACGGCCGCTGGCGGCAAGGTCAAGCTGGTCAAGATGAATATCGACGACCATCCTTCGATCGCCGGACAGCTCGGCATCCAGTCGATCCCGGCGGTCATCGCTTTTAAGGACGGCCAGCCGGTCGACGGCTTCATGGGCGCCATCCCCGAGAGCCAGATCGCCGCGTTTATCGAGAAGGTCGGCGGCAAGACCAATGGTGCGCCGCAGGTGGCCGAGGCGCTTGCCGCGGCCGCGGAGGCGCGCGACGCCGGCGATGTGCAGACCGCGGCGGACATCTACGACGCGGTCCTGGAACAGGCGCCGGAGACGATCGAGGCCATTGCCGGGCTTGGCGATCTGCTGTTCGAGGCCGGCGATGCCGAGGGCGCCGAAGCCGTGCTGGCGCGGGCGCCGGAAGCAAAGAAGGATGCGCCGCCGCTGGCCGCGGTGCGCGCCAAGATGGCGCTTGCCGCACAGGCAGCAGCACTTGGCAATCCGGCCGAATTCGAGCGTCGGCTGGCCGAGAACCCCGGGGACCATCAGGCACGGTTCGATCTTGCCATGATCCAGAACGCCAATGGCGAGCGCATGGCGGCGGCTGACAATCTGCTGGCAATCGTCAAGGCCGACCGCTCGTGGAACGACGACGGCGCCAAGACGCAATTGCTGCAATTCTTCGAGGCATGGGGGATGACCGACGAAGCAACTCTGGCTGCACGGCGCAAATTGTCGTCGCTGCTGTTTTCCTGAGCGCGCATCAAGCTGTTTTTGCCTGGCGGCCTTGCGGTCGGCGGCGGCTGCGCCAGATTAGGGGCCAGACCCGATCCGTTTTTCGCTTCCTGACGATTTACACGCCAGGTTGCGATCGGCGGGCGGATTGATGCGCTTCTCGACGAAGCGAGCGGAGGACCGAAGTGCAGGCGGGAAACGCGCATTACCGGCTCGATACGGATTTGCCGTCGACGGTACCGATCTTCCCCCTTGAAGGCGCATTGCTGCTGCCGGGAGGCCGCATGCCGCTCAACATCTTCGAGCCGCGCTATCTGGAGATGGTGGATGAGGCGATCGCCGGATCGCGGCTGATCGGCATCATACAGCCCAGCCTCGACGGCGCGCGGCGCGCCGATGGCGAGCCTGAACTCTGCAATGTCGGCTGCGCCGGGCGCATCATTGCGCTTTCTGAGAGTGGCGACGGCCGTTACCTGATTTCGCTGCAAGGCGTGTGCCGGTTCCGCATCGTGCAGGAGCTCGCGGTCAAGACGCCCTTCCGCCAGTGCCGGTTTGCTCCCTTTCTCACCGATCTCGATGAAGATCAGGCGGAGGCCGGGATCGACCGGCCGGCGTTGCTCAAGGCATTTCGTGCCTATCTGCAGGCCAACGAACTCGAAGCCGACTGGGAAAGCGTCAGCCGCGCCGAAAATGCCATGCTGGTCAATGCGCTGTCGATGATGGCTCCCTACGGGCCGGCCGAGAAACAGGCGCTGCTCGAAGCGGCGGACCTGAAGACACGCGCCGAAACGCTGATCGCCATCACCGAAATGGCGCTGGCGCGCGAAAACGAGGATTTCGGGTCGAGCCTGCAGTAGGAGGCTCTTCCTTCTCCCCCTGTGGGAGAAGGTGGATTGGCGCGCAGCGCCAAGACGGTTGAGGGGTGCTGGCCAGAGCGCTATCGGTGCCAAGCTGGAACACCCCTCATCCGACCGAGCTGCGCTCGGCCACCTTCTCCCACAAGGGGAGAAGGAAGAGCCGCGCGAAGCTTAAATGCTGGTGAGAGGACGGGCCGAATGGTGGATGGGCGTGACGGAAAGAAGGCCAATGTCGATCCCAAGCTGCTGGAGTTGCTGGCCTGCCCGCTGACCAAGGGCCCGCTTACCTGGGATCCGGAGCGCGGCGAGCTCATCTCGAGGCTCGCGCGGCTTGCCTATCCGGTGCGTGACGGCATCCCGATCATGCTGCCTTCGGAGGCGCGCTCGCTCCCCTTCGACGACGGATTGCCGCCGCCGCGCCTGGGCGGACCGTCCTGAACTGTAGTGATCTTTCGCGCCGACATTTCGCAAGATTGTGCACCGCCGCACCGGTATCCCCTATTGAAAATTGCGCCCCTTGGGCATGACCTTTTCTGCCTTCCCCGATAGCGCCGCGATATCCTGCCGGTCGTTTTGCACGACAGGTACATCGGGCCTCTCCTCCAAAAGCACGGACAGCCAGGGCGTCAGATCCTCGACCTTTTCGGCGACGATATGGATGACGTTCGATTCCGACTGCAGTTTGCCGGTGATACGGACCAGCCGCGCCCCCATGACAATGGGCCGGTAGCGATTGAAGGTTCTTTCCCAGAAGATGACGTTGGCGACCGCCTGCTCGTCTTCCAGCGTCAGGAAAATCGCTTTGCCAGTGCCTGGGCGCTGCCGCACGAGCACCAGGCCGGCGACGGAGACCCGCCTGCCATCCGGCACGGAGGGGAGGCGCGCATTGGGCGTGACGCCGGAACGATCCAGCCGCTGGCGCAGAAAGGCAAGCGGATGCGCCTTCAGCGACAGGCCGAGCGAACGGTAGTCGTGGACGACGTGCTCGCCGAGCGGCATTGTCGGGAGCCTGGTTTCGGGTTCAAGGTCGCGCAAACGGACCGCCGGCCGGTCGAACAGCGGCAGGGTCTCGGCGGCACTCCTGCCGTCGAGGGCGCGGACCGCCCACAGGGCGTCGCGGCGGTCGAGACCAAGCGAACGGAAAGCGTCGGCTTGCGCCAGTTTCTCGATCTCATCGACATAGAGGCCTGAACGCAGCCAGACATCGCGAACGGATGCGTAGCCATCGCTGCGTCTGGCGACAAACACCTCCATGCGCTCCTTCGACAGACCTTTGACTTGGCGGAAACCCAGCCGGACGGCATGATTGGTCCGGATGACGCCACGCATCTGGGCATGGCGTTCGAGGATGCGGGCCTGATCGAAAGGCTCCTCCTCCAGCGCGCAATCCCAACCGGAAAAATTGACGTCGACGTCGCGGATTTCGACGCCATGATCGCGCGCGTCGCGAACAAGCTGAGCCGGCTGATAAAATCCCATCGGCTGGGAGTTCAGGATCGCGGCGCAGAACACGTCGGGATAGAAGGTCTTGAACCAGCACGAGGCATAGACCAACAGGGCGAAGGAAGCGGCATGGCTTTCGGGAAAGCCGTATTCGCCGAATCCCTCGATCTGCTTGAAGCAGCGCTCGGCGAAGTCTCTCTCGTAGCCCCGCAAAACCATGCCGTCGACCATCCGCTTGCGATAATTGCCGATCGTGCCGGTGCGCTTGAAAGTGGCCATGGCGCGGCGCAATTCATCGGCCTCGCCTGGCCTGAAGCCGCCGGCGACGATGGCGATCTTCATCGCCTGTTCCTGGAACAGTGGCACGCCAAGCGTCCTGCCGAGTATCTCTTCCAGTTCCGGCCTGGGATATTCAGGTTTTTCCTTGCCTTGCCGGCGGCGCAGATAGGGATGGACCATGTCGCCCTGGATCGGGCCCGGCCGCACGATCGCCACTTCGATGACGAGGTCATAGAATGTTCTCGGCCTGAGACGCGGCAGCATCGACATCTGGGCGCGGGATTCGATCTGGAAGACGCCGAGCGTGTCGGCGCGGCAGATCATGTCGTAGACATGTTTGTCCTCGGCAGGGAGGGTGGCCAGCACATAGGGTCGGCCATACGGATCCCGCGCATCATCATAATGGTCTTCCAAGAGCTTGAAGGCGCGCTGCAGGCAGGTCAGCATGCCGAGCGCCAACACGTCGACTTTAAGGATTTTCACCGCGTCGAGATCGTCCTTGTCCCACTCGACCATCTTGCGCTCGTCCATCGCCGTTTTGATGATGGGCACGATCTCGTCGAGCCGGTCCCTGGTGATGACGAAGCCGCCGACATGCTGCGACAGATGACGGGGAAAGCCCATGATCTCGTTGGCGCATTCGATCACATGCCTTGTCGATGGATCGGTCTGGTCGAGGCCGCCGGCCCTGGTCTCCTTTTCGCCGAGCTCCGAGGTCGACCAACCCCAGATCGAACTGGACAGCGCGCTCCTGATATCGTCCGACAGGCCCATCGCCTTGGCCACTTCGCGCATCGCCGACCGGCCCCGGTAGCTGACGACGGCCGCGGCAAGTGCGGTGCGCTTGGCGCTGTATCTCGAGTAGATGTACTGGATGACCTCTTCGCGCTTTTCATGCTCGAAATCGACATCGATGTCAGGTGGCTCGTTTCTTTCCTCGGAAATGAAACGCTCGAAAAGCGAGTCGATCCGCTCGGGGCCCACTTCGGTGATGCCGATGCAATAACAGACCACCGAGTTGGCCGCGGAGCCGCGCCCCTGGCAGAGTATGCCCTGGCTGCGGGCGAATTTGACGATGTCGTAGACGGTCAGAAAATAGCGCGCGTAATTCAGGCGCTCGATCAAAGCGAGCTCTTCCTGGATGCGCTTTGTCACATCGGAGGGAACGCCTGAAGGGTACCGTATCGCCGCTCCCTCTCGAGCCAGCCTTTCCAGTTCGGCCTGTGGCCCGAGGCCCGATTCCGTCGGTTCGTCGGGATAGTTGTATTGGAGGTCACTGAGAGAGAAGCTCAATTCGCCGGCAAAGCGCAGCGTTTCCGCCAGTGCCTGCGGATGTCTGCGGAAAAGCCGGGCCACCTCCATTGGCGGCTTCAAATGGCGCTCGGCATTGGCCGCCAGTTCCAGCCCCGCTTCGGCAACAGGCACGTTGAGGCGGATCGCCGTCAGCACGTCCTGCAACCGGCGTCGTTCGGACGTATGGTAAAGAACGTCGTTGGTCGCCATCAGCGGAATGCCCGATGCCTCAGCCATGGAAGCTGCCTGCTCGATGCGGAAGCGGTCGTTGCCGTGATAATCCGGCGAAACGGCAAGCCGCAAAGCCTTGCCAAAACGATCCTTGAGCCGACTAATCATTTTAAGATCATCTGGCGCCGACAGATCCGGCAGGATCGCCAGCGACATGAGATCGCCCCATTCGAAAAGGTCGTCGCGATAGAGAAGCGGTGCGCCCTTTTCGCTTTCGTCGCGCATATTGGCTTGCGTCAGCATGCGGCAGAGATGGCCCCAGCCCTTGCGGTCCTGCGGATAGGCGAGAACGTCGGGCGTGCCGTCGCAAAAAACCAGGCGGCAGCCGGGATGATAGGAAAGGCCTTCCACCTTGGCCTGCTGCCAGGCGCGCACGACACCGGCCACCGTGTTGCGGTCGGCAAGCCCGATCGACGAGAATCCCAAAAACTTTGCCGCGACCACCAGCTCCTCCGGTTTCGAGGCGCCGCGCAGGAACGAGAAATTCGACTGGATGCCGAATTCGGCATAGGGAACGGCCGCCAGCGCGTTCATGCGAAGACCCCATGCATGAACCAGCGCGGCGGGACTTGAGAGGCGCCGTAGAGACCCTGGCGGTAGAGCCAGTAACGGCGGCCGTCGCTATCCTCGATGCGGAAATAATCCCGGGTCGGCGCGTCTTCCTGCCCCGCCGCCTCCCGCCACCATTCCGGGGCGATGCGTTCCGGCCCTTCGGCGCGCGCGACCCGATACAGCGCGCGCCGCCAGCGGAAGTTCATGGGCGGTCCCTCAGGCATTTCGGTGGCCGGGACCTCGATCGGTTCGGGCGAACGGAACAGCCGGATGGGGCGTTCCGGCCGGAAGCCAGGCTTAGTGTCTTGTATCTTGTCCGGCTTCTTCGGCGGAGAGACCCTTTGCGGCGCCTCCGCGAAGGGAAGCGTGGCGACGGCGCGCTCGGGCAGATGGCTCTCGACGGCAACCGGTTTCAAAACCGCGCTGTCGCCGAGCCGGGCGCGGATGCGATCGGCGAAAAGGGCAATATCGGCGCCGTCATCGCGCGTCTCGCCGGCGAGATCGGCCTGCTGCATGTCGAAGGCGGCGGCCGACAGGACGGAGAGGCGCACGAGATCGAAGCCATAGCCGGCATCGATGTCCTGTTCGAGCGCGGCTAGCCTTTCGTGAAATAATTTTTGGATCAGCAGCGGCTCGCGCAGCGGCCGCGACGTGCCGACGGCGATCCGGCTGACGGCCCCGTCGACGCGGAAGAGCAGCAGCGCCAGCCTTCTTGCGCCTTCGCCGTGGCGCTCGAGATCCACCTTCAAAGTCGTCGCCAGCATTTTCACCAGCCGCTCTATTTCGTCGGTCAGCATGATGGGTTCTGCGAGGTGGCGTTCGACCGAAAGCGGCGCGACCGGCAGGCGCGGCGACACCGCCTCGTCGAGGCGGCCGAGCGCCTGGTCGAGACGCAAAAGCAGCGAGACACCGAAGCGGCGGGCGAGCGGCGCGCGCGGGGCTGCCATGACGGCGCCCGCCGTGCGCAGGCCCACGCTTTCCAGGCTGGCGCGGATATCAGGCTCGATGCGCAGCGCCGCCAGCGGCAAGGGTGCGAGAAGCGCCTCCTCCTCGCCACCGGGGACGATGCGGTCACTGGCAAACCGCGCTGCCGCCCAGGCAGCACCTGGCGTGGCAGCAAGGCCGGCGCGGACATCAAAACCCTGATAGAAAAAGCGCGACAGGATGTCGTCGAGCATCGAGCGTTCGCCGCCGAAAAGATGGGTGCAGCCGGTGACGTCGAGGAACAGGCCATCGGCTGCGTCGAGCGCCACCAGCGGGGTGTAGCGGTCGCACCAGTCGGCAAGACTTTCGAGCAGGCGGCGGTCGGCCTCGGGATCGGCTTCCACCACGTCGATCGACGGATGCATGGCGCGCGCGTCGGCTATGCCCATGCCGCGCTTCAGGTGAAGCGCCTCAGCCCGCTCGTCGAGGGCGGCGATGCGCTGCGCGTTCGCTTGGCGATGGCTGATCACCAGCGGCAGGTGATCCGACGGCCGGGAACGCCAGGACCGCCCCAGACGCTGCCGCAGGACCCTTTCCGCGGCGAGGTGCGGGAACCACAGGGACAGAATTCGCTGCCCTTCTTTCCTCGCCCCGTCTTTCTTCGAAACTGTGTTCATCGGGGTTCCACTCCAGTGTGAATTGTCCTGGCAAGGCCGTGCGGCTCTTGCCGATGCTGACGGTGAAGGCGGGACGGCCGATCGAGCCGGCAAGTGGCCCGGCGATCGTCTGGCGGGATGCCGACGGCGCCGCCGACAGGATGAGGCGAACGGGTGCCGCCGTAGGCTCTGCCTCGCCGGCCTGGCGCAGCAGGAAGACCGGCCGGCCGGCATTCTGCGCCCGGGCGTGCAGCCGCCGCGTCGCGGTGAGATCCAGCCGCTGCGGGCTGCCGCGGATTTCGAGGATGACGGCGGCGAGCGCCGTCATCCGGGCGGCCTCCTCGGCGATCCACAGCGCGTCGAGGAGTTTTGGCGCTTCGGAAAACAGCAATTGCTCCGGCTCGATGCCGAAAACGGCGTGAAGCCCTCTGGCATAGGGGAAGCCCGCCTCCCGGAAGATTTCCGCGGTGCCGATCCACAGGACCGGCAATCGCGGCCCCTGTTTGAGAATCAGGCTGACGAGCGACAGGGCGAAGCCGGCGACGGCCCCGGCATCACGGGTCGCGGCGCCATGGATCTCGCTCAGCGCCGCCTTCGGCAGGCCGCCGCTGAGCGCGGTATCGAGACCCTCGGCGCCGGTGCGCAGAAACGCATCGGGCGGCGCCACGGCGAGGCCGCGGCGGACGATTGTTAGACCCTGGGGTGTGACATCCGCTGTTGGATTCTGGGGTGTGACATCCGCATCAACGGGGGCTGCGCCGGCCGGCGCCTCCAGGCGCTCGGGCAGCGTTCCCTCGATCTTCGCGATCTGGCGGCGCAGGGCAAAAACAGTCTCCCGCGCCACGGCGCTTGTCGCCATGACGGTCAGCTTCCACTCACAATTGTTCCTGTTATGTTCTAATAGATTCCAGAGGGCGCCCGAAGAGTCAAGCGGAGTCATGGGGAATTTATTCCTGTCCGCGTGTGGACGGCAACCCGGCCATTTGCCGATTTCGGCTCGAAAGCCTATATGCCGGGATCAGAAGGACAAAGCATGGCCCGCATCTACAAGACCCGTGTCTGGCACGACCAGCTTTCGCCATCGATGGAGGAAATGGAGTTCCTGGCGCTGGAGGCTTACGCCCATCTGCCGGAGGAATTTCGCAAGCTGACCGGCGAGATCGTCATCCAGATCGCCGAATTCCCGACCGACGAGATCATGGACGATCTGTCGCTAGAAACGCCCTTCGACCTGCTCGGCCTGTTCGAGGGGCGCGGGATCGCCGAACGCTGGAATCCGCAGACCGGCGAGGGGCCGAACCGCGTCACGCTCTACCGCCGCGCCATTCTCGACTACTGGGCCGAGAACGAAGAGACGCTGGGCGACATCGTCACCCATGTGCTGATCCACGAGATCGGCCATCATTTCGGCCTGTCGGACGATGATATGGAGCGGATCGAAGAGGCGGCGGAGTAACGGCCCACGCTTCGTCGCCGCTATCCTGCTCCGGTTCGGCGTCATTTGCGCCGGCGCGCATCACTGTGAGAGATAGATCTTCGCCGACTGGCCGGCGATGCCGCTGAATTTCCAGTTGGCGGAGTTGATGATCATGGTGTTCACGACCATCGAGATCTTGCTGGAGGTGATGTTCGTGGTCGAGTTGTAGGTGACGTCCCGGTTGGGCAGATAGATGATCCCAGTCAGAGACTCGCCGTTCGAGCCGTTGAACACATACTGGCGCTTGTTGGCGTTGTTGGCGGGATCGCTCGTCTTTTCTAACATCAGGATATCCTTGTAGGCACCGCTGCTCGGGGCCGAGGCCGTGATTGTGAGGGCGCCGTTGGCCTGGATCATGCTGTCGGTATCCGGGAAGTAGAAGGTGACGCCTTCGGCGATGACCTTGGCGCCGGAATTGATGATCATCGGTCCCTTGATGATATGAAGGCCCGGATTGAACGTGATGGTAGGGCTGCCATTGAAGTTCACCCAGCAGTGCAGTCCCGGGTTCAAGGTCTGCGTCTGTCCGTCACGCGCGCCGGATGTGGTGCAGGCCGAGGGAACGGCGGGCTCAGGAATGGCGCCGGCATAGGGATCCGCCGTGACGGCGCATGCCGTCTCCAGCTTGGACAGCGTACCGCCGTTCTTGATGTATTTCGTGCCCTTCACGCAGAGCTTGCTGATGTTCATGGTGACGCCGGCATTCATGATGAAGGCCGGGTCCCTGGTAGAATGAACGTCGATCACGCAGGACTCGGCATCCACGTTGGCGCCACTATTGAGCAGCAGCGCCTGCGGGTTATTCGCAAGGACGATGATGCAAGGGACGGCCGACGTGGCCATCTTGACGGCGGACGTGACGCGAACGTTGACGGTCGGGTCGCCCAAGACAAACGGGAACAAGCGCGGGTAGCTGTAGGTCGCGCTGCCCGAGAGCGTACTGTTGTCCAGCTTGATGGACATGTTGGCCTTCAGGTCCGGGTCGGCCGCGAAATCCGGGCTGCCGGCGATGAACCCGCTGAACAGGGACGTCGCCGTGGCCTCGGCGGAGGTGGCGCCCTGCGCCGCGCCCCCCAGCAGGGCGGCGTCAAGAAGGGCCTGCAACTCATTCTTTTCGCGGAGGACGTTGGTATAGTCGATCGCAAACCCGATCGCCCCGACCAACGGCAGCAGGCTCAGCGCCATGACGATGGAAAGGTTCGCGGCGCGGGAATGGACAAAACGACCATAGCAGGATGTCGCCATGGCGCTGACGATCCGGGCCAGTGCCGACCGCAATTCGAACCTCAACCTCATGGCAATCCACCCCTCAAATGCGCGCCCATCGGCGTTCATAGCCGCGAAATTATTTCGATTCGGTTTCGGAATCGTAGCATTTGATGCCGGGCCTTCCGCCGTCAGGGAAACCCGGGGACAGTTTTAAAACTGTTCACTTAGCAAGCTGACATGGGATCAGCTTCTGTCGGAGACGCCTTTCGGTGATTGGTCGCCCTCGGCAACACGACTAATAGCACCGCGAGGGAAACAATGGACAGCTACGCCGGCCCGTCATAGAGCTTGCTTCGCCTTTCGCGGCCGACAGCGATGCGACGACTAGCATTGGAAAGTGCGCCAGACTTGCATTTTTGGCGCTGATCGGGTCGTGCGCGCCGCCGTTGGCTGCCGTTCCGGCTTTCGCCAAGAACTGTTCACTCGGACAGCAGGATAAGCTTGTTTTACTAGGATGACGAAGGACGAGCGATGTCAGCGCCCTACCAGTCGCTGAGCTTGGTGTCGGGCCCGTATTCCTGGCCCTCGATATCCTTCACCACGGCCTGGCCGCAGCGCATGGCCTTGGCCTCCTGGTCGTAGGAATAGGTCGGTGAGCCGAACAGGTGCCAGCCCTTGTTCAGCGCCGCGGTTACCTTGTGGCAGAAGCTGGAATCGTCCGGAGCGGACAGAAAGCGGTAGAGTTTCATTTTTCATTCCTGTCGTGAGTTGCCAATCATGCCCCGATGGCGGCCGCCTTCGCCAGCAGTTTTTCGGCCTGTGTCAGATGCAGCCGCTCGACCATCTTTCCATTCAGCGCAATCACTTGGCTGCCGGCATTTTCGGCAAGCGCGAAGGCCTCTTTCACCGAGCGCGCCTCGGCCACCGCCTCGGCAGATGGCGCAAAGGCCCGGTTCGCCGCCTCGATCTGAGCCGGGTGGATCAGCGACTTGCCGTCAAACCCCATGGCGGCTGCCTCCCCGCATTCGCGCGCAAAAGCGTCCAGGTCGCGAAAATCATTGAAGACACCATCGAGCAGGTCAAGGCCACCGGCGCGCGCCGCGAGCACCATCTGCATCAGCCACGGTGTGAGATAGCGCCGGTCGGGCGTGGCGAGAATGCCGGTTTCCTTGACCAGATCGTTCGTTCCGGCAACGAAACAGACCAGCCGCGAGGCCGGATCGCGGCCAAGCTCGGCAATCGGTCCGATGTTGAGCAGTGCCTTGGGCGTTTCGATCATCGCCCATAGTTTCACCGCGTCCGGTGCGAAATTGTCGTCGAGGACGTCGCCGGGTTCGAGGACATCGCGCGGTGTGTCGACCTTGGGCAGCAGGATGGCGTCGGGCTCGCAGCGTGCCGCAGCCAGCAAATCGTCGGCGCCCCATTCGCTGGAAAGCGCATTGATGCGCACGACCATCTCGCAGCGGCGGCTGGGGCGATCGGCGAAGATGCCGGCCAGTTTTTCGCGCGCGGAAACCTTGTCGGCCGGGGCGACGGCATCTTCGAGGTCGATGATGACGGCATCGCAGGCCAGCGACGGAAGCTTGGCCAGTGCCTTGTCGTTCGAAGCCGGGACGTAGAGCACCGAGCGGCGCGGGCGGTAGGTTTCGGTCGTCATACCAGATCTATGCCGCCTGCGGCCGGTCGAGGCAAGCCGTCTTGGCCTGCACAAAAACTGCATAAAACTCCCGAAAATCTCCTCGCATCCCGCCTCGCTGCCCGCATTTCGGCCGGCGAAAAGGGCGGCATGCAAGAGCAAACAAATTCCCGTTGGTCGCTGCCTTACCGGCTCCGTAGCGAAGATTGGTGGCTCGTCGATCCACCCGGCACTTCGGCGACCCTCTTCCCCTTCATCCCCAAATCTCTGCCCAGATATGCCGGCCGGATCAAAGCCGCTGAGAAAGTCCGATCATGACATCGTTGCTCACGGCCGCGCCGAGCTATTGCGCGCGCTTCGGCGTTGCGGTCCTGCTTGCCGCGCTGGCCGATTTCTTCTTCTACGGCCAGCCCGTCGGCATCACGCTTTTCCTGTTTGGCATTACGCTTGCCGCCGCAGCCGCGGCCATCCAGCCTTCGGCGCTCAGCGCCCGCGGCCTGTGGCTCGGACTTGCCGCCTTGCTTGTGGCGCTGCTGCCGCTCATTGAAAATGTCAGCGCGCTGTCTGTCGCGATCGGGCTGGCGGCGATGGCCGTCGTTGCGCTTTCGCTGGTCGGCCGGCTGCGGCACGGGCTTGCCCGCATTGCCGGCCAGGTCGCGCTCTTCCTGCTCGCGGCACCATTGCGGTTCGTCCACGATTTCCTTCGCTGGCGCAAGGCGGCGCGGCGGCTTGGCCGGCGGCGCATCCGCTTTGCGGCGATCGCCGTCTGGGTCATGCCGTTGACGTTGGGTGCCGTGTTTCTCGCGCTGTTCGGCGCCGCCAATCCGGTTGTCGAATACTGGCTGTCGCTGATCGATCTCCTCGCACTGCTCGAGTTCATCCAGCTGCCGCGGTTGGCCTTCTGGTTGTTGGTGCTTGCCGGTGTCTGGGCCTTTTTGCGTCCGCGCCTGCCGCGCGTTCTCCGTCGCATTCCGCGTGTGGTGTTGCCTGTGCCTGTCGGCCGGGTGACGACGACAAAACCCGTCACGGCAATCGAGGACATCATCTTCGGCAAGGCCGCCATTCTTCGCGCGCTGGTCGTCTTCAACATCCTGTTTGCGATGCAGACCGCGCTCGACGCCACCTATCTGTGGGGCGGCATCGCCCTTCCCGACGGGCTGACCTACGCCGCCTATGCGCATCGCGGCGCCTATCCATTGATCGTCACGGCGCTGCTCGCCGCCGGCTTCGTCCTGGCAGCGCTGCGGCCGGGCAGCACGACCTCCGGCGATCCGCTCATCCGCCGGCTGGTCTATATCTGGGTGGCGCAGAACATCATGCTGGTCGTCTCGTCGATCCTGCGGCTCGACCTCTATATCGGGGTCTATGCGCTGACCTACTGGCGCATCGCCGCCTTCGCTTGGATGGGGCTGGTGGCGGCGGGCCTTGCCCTGATCATCGCCCGCATCGCGCTCGAGAAATCCAACGAATGGCTGCTTTCCGCCAATCTTCTGACGCTTTCGGTGACGCTCTATGCCTGCTGCTTCATCAACTTCGCGGCGCTGATCGCCAACTACAATGTCGAGCACTCATTCGAAATGACCGGCCAGGGCACTGAGCTCGATTTCTGGTATCTGCGTTCGCTCGGTCCCAGCGCCTGGCCGGCGCTCGATCGCTTCCTCGAGCATCAGGGCAAGACGAATGCGGCCAGCGTTTCCTCCTACCGCGAACTCGTCCGGTTGCTTGGGCAGGACGAGGCCCACTATCGCGCGCGCCAAGAAAACTGGCGCGCCTGGAGCTTTCGCGACTGGCGGCTGCTTCGCACTCTCGACACACGTATCCCGTTCGTGGTTCCTCAGGGCTCCGAACCCTTCGTGCCGGGCCGCTGATTCATGCCGCATCACATTCTGGTCGCCGACGATGATCCGCACATCCGCGAGATCATCTGCTTTGCGCTCGAAAAGGCCGGGATGAAGACGGTTGCCGTGTCCGACGGCGCCGCCGCCCTGCTGGCGATCGAGCGCCGCGCCCCCGATCTTGTCGTGCTCGATATCGGCATGCCGGAGATGGACGGGCTGGAGGTCTGCCGGCGGCTGCGGCACACATCGGACGTGCCGGTGCTGTTCCTGTCCGCGCGCGATGAAGAGATCGACCGCATCCTCGGCCTCGAAATGGGTGGCGACGACTATGTCACCAAGCCGTTCAGCCCGCGCGAGCTGGTCGCCCGCGTCAATGTCATCCTGCGACGCGCCCGTCCGACAAAGGCGGAACAGACCGACGACAGGCAGTTCTCGCATGGCAGGCTGGCTTTGGTGCCGGCCAGCCACGCCGCCAGCTTCGATGGCAGGCCGCTGGTGCTGACGGGAATCGAATTCGCGATCCTGAAAGGGTTTCTGGCGCGACCGGCGCATGTGCTCGGCCGCGACATGGTGATGGCCAATGCCTATGCAGCCAACATCCATGTCGCCGATCGCACCGTCGACAGCCATATCCGCAACATCCGCGCCAAGCTGGCGGCGGCCGGCTGCACGGACGCGATCGAGACCGTGCATGGCGTCGGCTTCCGGCTGGGCCGGTGCGGCGCGTGAGCGCCCAAAAATGGATTGGCAGCAAATGGCGGCCGCGCCTCGCCACCATCGTTGTCGCCATCCTCATCATGGTGATGGCGCTGCCGCTGGTCGGCCTGTTCTTCTTCCGGCTCTACGAGAACCAGCTGATCCGCCAGACCGAGGCCGAGCTGATCGCGCAAGGTGCCGCCCTTGCCGCCATCTATGCGCAAGAGGTCCGCGACGCCGGCATCCCGGCCGAGAAGCTCGGAGCGGCCGTGCCTGCCGCCAGTGCCAGCGATCCGAACTCTCCCTACCGGCCGATCGAGCCGCGCCTCGATCTTGCCTCTGACTCCGTTCAGCCGACCCGGCCTGTGGCCACTGCCGCCATCGTCGATCCCGCCTTCTCAGCGGTAGGGGCACGGCTGTCGGGCATTCTTGCCGAGACGCAGAAAACCACGCTTGCCGGCTTCCGGCTGCTCGACGCAAAAGGCGTCGTCATCGCCGGACGCGAAGAGGTCGGCATGTCGCTCAGCGCCGTCGAGGAGGTTCACGCAGCACTTGTCGGCCGCTACGCCAGCGCGCTCAGGCAGAGGATCTCCGACGAGCCGCCGCCATCGCTCTACTCGGTGAGCCGCGGCACGAGAGTCCGCGTTTTCGTCGCCCTGCCGGTCGCGGTCGCCGGCAAGGTCGCCGGCGTGGTCTACCTGTCGCGAACGCCGAACAACATCGTCAAGCACCTCTATGGCGAGCGCGGCAAGGTGGTGCTGGCGGCGATCGCCATCCTCGGCGGCACGCTGCTCATCGCGCTTGTCTTCCTGCGCACCGTCAGCCGGCCGATCTACGCGCTGATGGAACGCACGAAGCGCATCGCCGCAGGTGACCGCGAGGCGATCAGGCCGCTCGACCACCACGGCACAAGCGAGATGGCAGCGCTGTCCGCCGCCTTTCTCGACATGGCCGAAAAGCTGCATGCGCGCTCGGACAGCATCCAGACCTTCGCCACGCATGTCTCGCACGAGCTCAAATCGCCGCTGACGGCGATCCAGGGGGCGGCCGAGCTGCTGCGCGATTCGGGCAGCGCGATGGATGAGGCCGAGCGGCGGCGGTTCTCGAACAATATCGTCACCGATGCCGTGCGGCTCAACCTTCTGGTGCGCCGCCTGCTCGACCTGGCGCGCGCCGAAAATCTTGCCCCCAGCGGCGAAAGCACGTCGCTTGGTGGCGCACTGGCGCTGCTGCCGGCCGAAGACAGGCTGGCGGTTCGTATCGAGGCGGGCGGTGATACCGGCCTGCGCATCTCGGCCGAGAACGCGGCAATCGTGCTGGCCAATCTCATCGACAATTCGGCGCGGCATGGCGCGACGCTGGTTTCGATGACAGCGGCGAGCGCGGACGGCAAGGCAACGATCCAGGTGAGCGACGATGGCGCCGGCATTTCGCCCAGCAACCAGGCCCGCATCTTCGAGCCATTCTTCACCACGCGCCGCGATTCAGGCGGCACCGGCATGGGCCTCGGCATCGTGCTGGCCCTCCTGAAATCGCATGATGGCACGATCCGGCTGGTTGACTCCGAGCGCGGCACGCGCTTCGAGATCATCCTGCCGGTTGTATGAATTGGAGCCTGATTCCGAAAACCGGCGTTCGGGATCATGCTCTAGAACTGGAGAAGCGAAAAAGTGCGCTACGACGTCGTGATCATCGGTGGAGCCATCGTCGGCTCCTCGATTGCCTATTATCTGCGCGGGGAAGGATTTTCGGGCTCGATCGCGCTGGTCGAGCGCGACCCGCAATTCGCCCATGCGGCAACGACGCTGTCCTGCGCTTCCATTCGCCAGCAGTTTTCGATTCCCGAGAACATCCGCCTGTCTCAGTTCACGCTGAAGCTGTTCAGACGGCTGACGGAAGAATTCGGAGCCGATGCCGATATCGGCTTTCGCGAAGGCGGCTATCTCATCCTTGCCGGCGAGAACGGGCTGCCGATTCTGCGGGCCAACCACGAGGCGCAGATGGCCGAGGGCGCCGACATCGTGCTTGAGGATGCGGATGCGTTGGTGCGTCGCTTCCCATGGCTGTCGGCCGAGGGCATCACCGCCGGCGCCTATGGCCGCAGCGGCGAAGGCTGGTTCGACGCGCATGCCATGCTGATGCTGTTCCGCAAGGCGCTGCGGGGCAAAAACATCGATTTCATCACCGCTGATGTGACCGGCATCGAGCGCCAGGGCGATCGTGTCACCAGCGTCAGCCTCGGCAATGGCGAGCGGCTCGAGGCCGGCATAGTCATCGACGCCGCCGGGCCGAATGCCGGCCAGGTGGCTGATATGGCCGGGCTGGCGCTGCCGGTGGAGCCGCGCAAGCGCAATGTGTTCGTCTTCGAGGCACGCGAAAAATATGCCGACATGCCGCTGCTGGTCGATCCCTCAGGCATCTATGTCCGGCCAGAGGGCTCGGTCTACATCACCGGCGGCGCCGAACCGGAAGAGGGCGACGGTCCTGCCGATCCTGGCGATTTCGAGCCCGACTGGCCGCTGTTCGAAGAGGTGATCTGGCCGGTGCTGGCCACCCGTATTCCCGCCTTCGAGGCGATCAAGCCGACACGCGCCTGGGCCGGCCATTACGATTACAACACGCTCGACCAGAACGCGGTGATCGGCCCGCATCCTGAGGTGAAGAATTTCCTGTTCGCCAACGGTTTTTCCGGTCACGGCCTGCAGCAGGCGCCGGCCGTCGGCAAGGCGCTGGCCGAGCTGATCGTGCATGGCGGCTACCGCACGGTGGATTGCACGGCGTTTGGATACAGCCGTGTCGCCGAAGGGCGGGCTTTTCGGGAATTGAATGTGATCTAGCAAGAAGGGCGGGTGCGCCGCGACGGTCCTTTTTGCCGCTGGAGGGACAGAGGGGGGCGCGAAGGATCGCGACAGGCGATGCTGCGGTGCAGAGGCCTAGCCAGGCCGTCAACCCTCGCGGCCGAACCAGAAGGCGTCGGGCATGCGCTTCATGCCGATCCGCTCGTAGAAGCCGACGGCGTCGGGCACGGAAATCAGCGAGATGGCGACGGACGGCCCGAGCTGCCGCCGCACTTCGTCGAGCAGGCCCTTGCCGATGCCGAGCCCTTGCGCCGATTTGCAAACGGCGAGCTCGGAAATGTAGCACACCCACGAAAAATCGGTGATGCCGCGGACGAGGCCAATCAGCGGCTTGCCAGGCGCATCGAGGCGCGCCGTCAACACCATATCCGCGCTGGCAAGCATCGTCTTCAAACGGGCTTCGTCATCGATGGGCCGAGTGGCGCCGAGGCCGGATTCCACCAGCACGCGGCGGAACTCGGCAGCGTCGAGGGCTGGTTCTCTGGCGTAGAGGATTTTGGACCGCGTTGTCATGCCGGTGAAAGTGCACCATAGGGCGGCGGTTTTGAAGCTGTTTGGTGCCGATCTTGTGTTCCGGACCACGAGCGAAGACAGCTGCCTTTTATTTGCCCGCCTCTTTGTGTAAACCGGGCGCCAACACATCCCCCGCAGCGAAAAGAAGACGGGCAAAGACCATGGAAAAATTCACCAAGCTCACCGGCGTCGCCGCGCCGATGCCGATCGTCAATGTCGATACCGACATGATCATCCCCAAGGATTATCTCAAGACGATCAAGCGCACCGGGCTCGGCAGCGGACTGTTCGCCGAAATGCGCTACAAGGACGACGGTTCGGAAAACCCGGACTTCGTGCTCAACAAGCCGGCCTATCGCAAGGCGCAGATCCTGGTCGCCGGCGACAATTTCGGCTGCGGCTCCTCGCGCGAGCATGCGCCGTGGGCGCTGCTCGATTTCGGCATACGCTGCGTCATCTCGACCTCGTTCGCCGACATTTTCTACAACAACTGCTTCAAGAACGGCATCCTGCCGATCACCGTCAGCCCGGAGGATCTGGAGAAGCTGATGGACGACGCTTCGCGCGGCTCTAACGCTACGGTGTCGGTCGACTTGGAAGCCAAGGAAATCCGCGGACCGGACGGCGGCGTGGTCACGTTCGACCTCGACGACTTCAAGCGGCACTGCCTGCTCAACGGGCTCGACGACATCGGCCTGACCATGGAGAAGGCCGACGCCATCGCCTCGTTCGAGAAGAAGAACGCCGAGCTGCGTCCCTGGGCCTGAACGGTACGATGACCCCGGCTGCGGCAGGCCGGGTTTGTGGCGGCTGAACGGAGGGACAGTCATGACACGCTCGCTTCTTGCCGGCGCCTGCGCGCTGGCGTGGATTCTGACGCCGGTGGCTGGCGCGCATGCACAGACCGACATGGTGCTCGTGCCGGCTGACGATTCGTCCGGCGGGGCCGCCGACCAGGGCGCGTCGAGCAATGCGGCGCTAGCCGAAGATGACAGCCAAGCACCGGTCCCGTTCGAGGGCGGCCAGCTGACCATCACCCAGCAGGAAGAGTATGGCGAGAAGGTGCTGGCCTATGACGGCAAGCAGCTGGCGAGCAACTACGACGTCTTCTTCGACAGGATTGTCGAGGTCGGCGGCATCAACGTGGCGCTGGTCGATGTCGGCGACGGCGGCAATCAATGCGGCCCGGCCAAGGTGATCGTGTGGAAGCCGGAAGGCGGCATGATCCAGAGCATCACGGTCGAGCAGGACGAATGCGGCGCGCCGCCGGCCGCGGTGTCCGACAGCGCCATCTATTTCGTGCCTTATCTCTTGCCGGGAGCTTCGAAACCGACGCTGCAATGGTCGCCTACGGGCGGATTGTCGACCTCGGGCAATCTCACCTACATGCCGGAACCGGGCACCGGCTGGAAGGATATCGATCCGGCGAAATACGACAACATCATCGACGCCTTCCGCAATGAGGCCGTCTACAAGGCGGCTGAAAAGCTGCTCGGCAAGGACATGCCCGACATGGCGACCAGCCTGCTGGTCGGCGGCGGCACCGAGAAGACCGCCTCGGGCGGCGCCTTTTATGCCAGCGGCTGCGTGCCGCACGATTGCGGCGGCAATGACGGCTTCATGGCGGTCGATCCGGCCAACCAAAAGCTCTATTTCGCCCGCCGCGGCGACAAGCCCGAGCCGGACGCATGGCCGGCGCGGACCACGTGGCCGGCCGAGGTCATGGAAGCGATGGACAAGGCGCTCGGCTCGCCGAATTAGCTCCTCTGCTTCGCGCCGTCATCCCGGGTGCCGCCGAGCGGCGGCAGTCGTAACCTTAGAACATCAACAAAAAAGCCCGGCCATGGCCGGGCTTTCCGTCGAATAGAGATTTCTATCAATCGCCATCGATCGCCGTGGCCATGCGGGCGATGGCCTGTTGATAGACGCTCGCGGAATTCCAGCCAGCAATTGCGCCCATATTCGCCTGATAACCCGCGCCGGCCTGCCAACCATGACCCTTGAGGAAGTTGGCAGTGGAAGCCAACGCAGTGCTCTTGTCGCGCAGATTTTTGTTGCCGACTCCATACTTCAAAACGTTTCCGGGGAGGAACTGCGTGTGGCCAATCTCGCCATGAGCGGCACCGACCGACGAGGCGCTCAACGCTCCGCGATCAACCAGCTTCAGGGCTGCAACGCCATGCGGGTAAAAGAACTCCGGACGGCGGCAATCATAGGTAAGCGTTAAAATGGCAGAGACCGTATTCTGTTTGCCCATGGAGGCGCCGAAGCCAGTTTCCATACCCCAGATGGCGAGCAACACACCCGGCGGTACGCCGTAGGTCCGTTCGATCTTGTCGAACAGCGCCGCGTTCGACTTCTTCAGCGCACGGCCCTTGGCAATGATCGCGGATCCGCCACGGCGCTTCATGAAACTTTCCACCGAGCCGCTGAAAGCCTTATGAAGGGCGCGGTCGACGGCGATCGTCTTTGTTGCGTAGGTCGCGCGAGCCAGAGCGGCTAGACCCTTCGAGCCTACACCGTTGGCCCTAGCCTCCGCGGCGAAATCTGCCTTCCACGCTTCGAAGCCCGCACTCGTCTTGCCGCATTGGGCGGCCTGCGCACCTGTTGCCGCCGCAAGCATCATCAATGCTGCCGCTGCGTAAATCTTTCCCTTGGCAAGAAATGCCATGTTGCTCTCCTGGTTGCCTGGATCACGTCCCAAATACGAATTTGCCAGCGAAACGCTCGCTTGTCACTGTTGGAGCGGCGTTCGTCCACTTGGACGCAGTACGCTCTGACACTCTAATCTGCGCATCGTGCTTTCTGAAAATCGATCCTGATTTTCGGGCCGATGCGCTAAGAAGTCGTTTACGTATCCCCGCCGCAGCGCTGGCGAATGCCGGAGAACTTGCTTACGATCAAGTAATTATTGTGGCGGGGGCTGGAATATTCATGGAAGACGTTGACGTCGTGGTCATCGGCGCTGGCTCGGCGGGACTTTCCGCCGCCAAGACCCTGCGTGCAGCCGGCCTTTCTTTCAAGCTGTTCGAAGCGATGAACCGGATCGGCGGCCGCGCCTGGACCAGCGATCAGCATTTCGGCGTCCCTTTCGACATCGGCTGCGCCTGGCTGCATGCGGCCGACCGCAATCCCTACTTTCCCGAGGCGCAAGCTGCTCGCTGGACGCTTCACCATCACGACATGAATATCGATCATCTCTATTATCGCGACCGAAAGGCGAGCGAGGACGAAGAGGCCGCAATGAAGGCGGCCGATATCAGGCTGTTCGAGCTGCTGGCGGCGCATGAGGTCAGGGATGGCGACGACGACCGCCTTTCGGCGTTGCTGGCCAGGGGCCATGCGCCGCGCGCCGCCGCCACCTTCGCCGGGCCAATGGATTTCGGCGCCGACGAGGACGAGATATCGATCCGCGACTTTCAGGCCGCCGCCGATCTCGAGCCGAACTATTTCACCAAGGAGGGGTTCGGCGCATTGGTCGCCCGTTTTGGCGCCGACGTGCCGGTCGAGCTGTCGACGCCGGTGCGGAAAATCCTCTGGGATGTGCCTGGCGTCGCCTGCGTCACCGATCGCGGCACCATTCGCGCCAAGGCGGCCATCGTCACCGCCTCGCCGGCGGTGCTCGCCTTCGAGGAGATCGAATTCGCGCCGGCGCTGCCCGACACGCATTTCGCTGCCTTCTTCGACCTGCCGATGGGCATGCTGACCAAGCTGCCTGTGGAGATCAGGGGCACAAGGCTCGGGCTTGAGCCGTTCGATGACCTGCTGATCGAGCGGCTGGCCCGGCACGACATCTACTTCCTTTGCTTTCCCTTCGACCTCGACCTGATGGTCGGCTTCGTCGGCGGCGATTTCGCCTGGGAGATGTCGGCGGCGGGCGAGGCGGCAGGCGTCGACTTCGTCGTCGACCGGCTGTGCGCCATTTTCGGCGGCGACGTCAGAAAACATGTCGGGCGCGCCATGATGACCAATTGGGGCGGCGAGCGGTTCGTGCGCGGCGCCTATGCGGCGGCCCGGCCCGGCCGTTCGCGGGCGCGCGCCACGCTGATGCAGCCGGTGGCCGAAAAAATCTTCTTCGCCGGCGAGCATCTGGCCGGCCCGCTGATGCAGACCTGCGGCGGCGCCAGGCTATCGGGCGAGGCGGTGGCGAGAATGGTCGCCGCCCAGCTTGCGGCAAAATAGCATCGGCAGGAACGCCGGCCGCTGACGGGCGTTTGGGCGAAATGCCGCTCCGCACTATATCCGGGCCTGACGATCTAAGACCTGATGATTTGAGATTGGGATGAAGCTCTTCGATTGTCCGCATTGCGGGCACCGCCTCTACTTCGAGAACGCCCAGTGCCTGAACTGCGCCAGCTCCGTGCTGTACGATCCCGGGCATGCGCGCTTCGTCTTGTCCGGCACCGGCGGCGTTTTCCAGTGCACCAATGCCGACGAGTGCGCTTGCAACTGGATGGCGGAACCAGGTCATGCCTTCTGTCGCGCCTGCATGCTGAACCAGTTGATCCCGGACCTTTCGGTCGATGGCAACCGCCGTCGCTGGATCCGCGTCGAAGAGGCAAAGAAGCGGGCAATCTATTCACTGCTCGCTGCCGGACTGCCGGTCGCACCCAAGCGGAATGCCGGCGACGAGGTCGGCCTCGCCTTCGACTTCCTCGCCGATCCGATCGGCGGCGGTCCGGGTGGCGGACGTATCCTGACCGGCCATGGCAACGGCCTGATCACGCTCAATGTCGCCGAGGCGGATTCGGCCGAGCGCGAAAGACGGCGCGTCGAGATGGGCGAGAACTACCGCACTTTGCTCGGCCATTTCCGCCATGAGCTTGGCCACTACTACTGGGACCGCCTGATCCGCGACGACCCGCAACGGCTCAGCGCCTTCCGCGCATTGTTCGGCGACGACCGCGTCGATTACGAGCAGGCGCTGAAGGCCTACCATGCCAATGGTGCTGTGCCCGACTGGCAGCAGGGCCACATTTCGGCCTATGCCACGTCCCATCCCTGGGAGGACTGGGCCGAGACATGGGCGCACCATCTGCACATCACCGACACGCTGGAGATGGTGCATGCGCTGAATTTCCCGCTCGGCCGGCTGGAAACCGTGGAGGCCAACGACCTGTCGCGGGGCGACACCGGCGGCGAGCTGCAACCGGCGCCGTCGGAACCCGCCGCCGTTCCTGAACCGTTCGAAAAGATCCTGGCCCGCTGGCTGGTGCTGTCGGAAGCGTCCAACTCGATCAACCGCTGCATGGGCCTGCCGGACCTCTATCCCTTCGTCATCTCCGAGGTGACCGCACAGAAGCTGGCTTTCGTCCATGAACTCCTGACCGGTGTAGCGAAAGAAACTGGAACAAAACGTGAGCCGGCCGAGGCATTTTAGCCGGAACGCATGAGGCCTTGTTTCGTTTTCGTTCGCGAGGGATTACGAAAACGGAGCGAAATCATGAAACGCATACTGCTTCCTGCTGTCGCTGGAGCGCTTGTCGCCATGTCGGGCGCAGCCTTGGCCGATACCGCCGTCTCGGCTGTCGCCGATCTCAACGTGCGCGCCGGCCCCGGCCCGCAATACCCGGTCATCGGCACGCTCGCTGCCGGTCAGTCGGCAACCCTCGAGGGCTGCATCCAAAACAGCAAATGGTGCACCATTGCGGAGGCCAATGGCCAGGGCTGGATCTATTCCGACTACGTGACGGCCGATTTCGGCGGCAACGACGTTGTCCTGACCCGGCGCCCGGCCGACGCAGGCATCGCCATCGTCGAAGCGCCCGCCGACATGGACTATGACGATACCTATACCGGAGCGATCGTCGCTGGCGAGCCGATCGAGCCGATCAGGCGACCGCCGGCCGAGGTCCGCACCTATATTGATACGAACCGGCTCGACCCGGTCTATCTCGAGGGCGAGGTGGTTACGGGCGCGACCTTGCCCGATACCGTCGAGTTGCGCGAGATTCCGGATTACGACTACCGCTATGTCTATGTGAACGGCCAGCCGGCGCTGGTCGATCCGGGCACCCGACGCATCATGTACGTCGAGCGCTGACATAACCAAGCAACCAGCCGGCCGCCGGGCAAGAACCAACGGCGGCCGTCGCTGTCGTTTCATCCAGAGCTTCGCGCTGGAGCGGCGTGCTGCCGCTCCAGCTTTTTGAGCACCGAATTTTCCCAAAAACGGTTCCACTTTTGGGTCCGATGCTCTAGATCATGCGACCCGATGCATCAGGCAAGGAACCCGCGTGACGATCGATCCAACCGCTTTCGAGCGTTACCGGCATATTCCCAACGCCAAGACGACCCTGCCGCGCCTGCTGCTCGGAACGGCGATCGTCATCCTGTTCTGGGTCGCGACAACCGTCGCCGTGCTGTTCGGCGGCGCCTATCTTTTTGTTATCTGGCAGGCATCATCGGCCCCGATAGAAGGAGGGGCGGTGCAGAATTTCATGGCTTCACCCGCCGGAATCCTCGCCGCGCTCGCTTCCTTTGCCGGAATCTGGCTCGGCCTGTGGGTTGCCATGCGCTGGGTCCATCGCGAGCCGCTGATGGCGCTGATCGGCACCAGCCGCCGCGTTTCGCGCTCGGGATTCCTCAAGGGATTGGCCGCGGTGCTGACCACATCGCTGCTCTCCGAAATCCTGCTCTATCTCTTGCAGCCCGAGATTGCGCGCGGTGCGATCGGCCTGTCGTCCTGGCTGCTGTTCCTGATCCCGATCGCTGCGCTGACCCTGCTGCAGACCTCGTCCGAAGAAGTGCTGTTCCGCGGCTATCTCCTCAGGGGCCTGGCCAACCGGTTTAAAAACCCCTTCATCTGGGCATTGCTGCCAGGACTTCTGTTCACCTCGATGCATTGGAGCCCAAGCTCGACGGCCGCCATCAACGCCTGCGTTCTGGCCGCGATCGCCGCTTTTGCGCTGCTCCTGACGCTTGTGGTCTATGTCACCGGCAATCTCGGCGCGGCCTTCGGCGCTCATCTCGGCAACAATCTGACCGGCTTCCTGCTGATTTCGCACCAGCAAAGCTACAATTCCTTCGCCCTGTTCAACGCCAAGCCGCTCGAAGGCGCCGGCTGGACGACGCTTGATGCCGTCCTCATCGCAGCGATCGGCATCGTCTGCAGCCTGTTGACGATCCTGCTGCTGCTGCATCCGCGCTCGCCGCTGAAGGTCGAGCCGGACAGACCATGATCCCAAAAAGTGGAAACCGGTTTTTGGGTAAGATCATGGTCAAGCAAAAAACTGGCGGGCCAAGCTGATGCGCATCGCACTGGCGGTGACCGGAACCATCCCCTCCAGGGGCTATGGCGGCACCCAGCGCCAGGTCGACTGGTTGGCGTCGGAACTTGCCCGGCTTGGCCATCGTGTCGTGCTGATTGTCGATCCCGACTCGAGCCACCCGCTTTGCGAGGTGCGGCATGCGTCTTCGGAAGCGCAATGCCGGGCCGCCATCCCCGCGGACGCCGATATCGTCCACTTTCACAGCTGGTTTCTCGACGTTCCCTTCCCGACCCTCAATACCGCGCACGGCTTTTCCCCGGAAAAGCCCAGGCCGCAGCCAAACTGGAGTTTCGTCAGCGCCAGCCACGCGCGCAACCACGGCAGGAAGACCTTCGTCTACAATGGCTTTCCGACTGACACCTACCGCCTGGCCGGTTCGAAGAACGATCGCCTTCTGTTTCTCGCCGGCATCTCGCGCGCCAGCAAGAATCTGAACCGTGCGGTCGATCTCGCGAAAAAATTCGATTTTCCCCTCGATATCGCCGGTGGCTCGCGCTGGCGGCTGTTGCTACGCAGCCAGGTTCGGCGCGATGGCGTTTTCTTCAAGAGCCTGGGCAGCCGCTTTCGCTTCCATGGGGTCGTCGACGGCGACGAAAAACAGCGCCTGCTGGGCGCGGCAAAGGCCTTTCTCAACCCGATCGCCTGGGAAGAGCCGTTCGGCATGGCGCCGGTCGAGGCCATGCTGTGCGGAACGCCGGTGCTGACAACGCGGCGCGGCGCCATGCCCGAGATCGTCGACGACGACACCGGACGGTTCTTCGACAGCGATGAGGAATTTGCTGCGGCCCTCGACGCGATCGCCGGCCTTTCCCCGCAGCGCTGCCGGGACTCTGCCGTCGACCGATTTCCAATCTCCCGCACCGCAAAGGGCTATCTCGATCTCTATGCCCGGATCCTCGACGGCGAAACGCTGCCATGACCGCCCCTTTTTTCCTTCTCCCCTTGTGGGAGAAGGTGGATCGGCGCGCAGCGCCGAGACGGTTGAGGGGTGTTGGAAGGAATGAGGCGTTCGCGTTCCCTGGAACACCCCTCATCCGACCGAGCTTCGCTCGGCCACCTTCTCCCCTTGTGAGACCTTTGCACAGAAGCCGAACGGTGATTCTGTGGTGAAGGTTGGAGCAGGGAGATTCGGGATGGCGGATCGTGTTTTGGGTCAGTTGAGTCTGGCGGACGGTCTGGCGGCGTCGGATGAGACGATT
>NZ_RZPG01000037.1:0-57997 GCF_004022765.1 Mesorhizobium sp. M6A.T.Cr.TU.014.01.1.1 | reverse complement strand
AGTACCAGCCGGCTTCCGACCGCATCCGGCATTTTCGCGAGTTCACGCTGCCGATGTCGGACAAGGAGGTCGAGAAACAGGCCGCGCGCTGCATGGATTGCGGCATTCCGTACTGCCATGGGCCAACCGGCTGCCCGATCCACAACCAGATCCCGGACTGGAACGACCTCGTCTACAATGGCGACTGGGACAATGCGATCCGCAACTTGCATTCGACCAACAATTTCCCGGAATTCACCGGCCGCATCTGTCCGGCACCTTGCGAGGAAGCCTGCACGCTGAACCTCGAGGACATTCCGGTCGCCATCAAGACGATCGAGCAGGCGATCGCCGACAAGGCCTATGAAACCGGTCATATCCGGCCCTATCCGCCGGAAAAAAAGACCGGCAAGCGCGTCGCAATCATCGGCTCGGGGCCGGCCGGCATGGCGGCCGCCCAGCAGCTTGGTCGCGCCGGCCACGACGTCCACGTCTATGAGCGCGAGAGCCGGCCGGGCGGGCTGATGCGCTACGGCATCCCCGACTTCAAGATCGAGAAGCACTATATCGACCGGCGCATCGAGCAGATGCAGGGCGAGGGCGTGAGCTTCCATTGCGGCGTCAATGTCGGCGTCGACAAACCGGTGGCGGAGCTGCTCGCCGAATACGATGCGGTGCTCTATTGCGGCGGTTCCGAAACGCCGCGCCCGGCCAACATTCCCGGCGACGATCTCGACGGCGTGCATGACGCGATGCCCTATCTGGTGCAGCAGAACAAGCGCGTCGGCGGCGAGCCGATCCAGTCGGTGGCGTGGCCCTCCCAGCCGATCGTCGCCGGCGGCCAGCATGTCGTCGTCGTCGGCGGCGGCGACACCGCATCCGACTGCGTCGGCACCGCTTTCCGCCAGGGCGCCGTGCGCGTCACCCAGCTCGACATCCGGCCGCAGCCGCCGGAAAAGGAAGACAAGCTTTCGGTCTGGCCCTACTGGGCGACGAAGATGCGCACCTCATCCTCGCAGGACGAAGGCGCCGAGCGCGAGTTCCAGGTGGCGACGCTCGAATTCATCGGCGAAGACGGCCAGCTGAGCGGCGTCAAATGCTGCGAGGTCGATGAAAAGCGCAAACCGATCGCCGGCACGGAATTCGTCATCCGCGCGGATCTCGCCTTCATCGCCATCGGCTTTGCCGGGCCGGCCGCTCGAGGGCCGGTGTCGGAACTCGACGGGCAGATGACGATCGCCATCGACAGCCGCCGCTCGAACAACGTCGAGGCTAATGACCGCGACTACAAGACCAGCGTCGAAAAGCTCTATGCGGCGGGCGATGTGCGCCGCGGTCAATCGCTGGTCGTCTGGGCGATCCGCGAGGGCCGGCAGGCGGCGCGTTCGATCGACGAGGCGCTGATGGGATCGAGCGTGCTGCCGCGCTGAGTCTGTCTCGAGACCCTACTTGTGCGGCATCTGAAGGCGCTTTCCGCCCTTCCGCTGCCCCGGGCAGCTTACGGACTGATCGCCGTGGTCGTTTCGGTTGTGGCCGCGGCCGCAGGCTGCCGCCTTGGCGGCCAAGAAAAATCGTCGGCGCGGCCGGGCGAAGCAGCGGGCGCCTTGCCCTCGACGACGAATTTTTCACCGGGCCCGTCCGGCTTGGCCGGCGCTGCGGCACCGAGGAGTTCCGAACCGCCGTCGAGTGCCGGTGATTTCGAGTCGGCGTCGGTAGCCGGGGCGGCGGCCTCAGTCTTTTCGTTCGAGGGTGGACTACGCTACTGGCCCAGTACCGGCAAGCATCGAAGGACCTTTACAATCATAAAGGTACGTCACCGGTCTCGCGGCTCACCTATGACGATCTAGACGCGCATTCGAGTGAAGTCTTCTTCAACGCGATCCACAATCCGACTGGCATTTTCGTAAAGGCCTCCTCGGTGCGGGCGGCATCAGGGAGGGTTTTCTCATGACGAGGACTTCTTACGGAAATGGGGGGGCTACTCAAACACATTCAGTGATCAGCGCGGGGGCGGCGTCAGCTATTTCACCGCCGATCTTGGATACAATTTCTTGAACGCGCCGCGCTACCGCATCGGTGCTTTTGTTGGCAACAATTTCCGGCACGAGAGCTACGACGCTTTCGGTTGCACGCAGCAGGCGACCAACTGGAGGACCTGTGTGCCAACCGTCCCGACCTACGTCAACCTCATCAGCCAGGACAACGATTGGCATTCGCTGCGCTCGGCTTGGCCGGGCAGACGCAACTCACCGCGCGACTCAGCCTTTCTGGTGACGTGGCGTTCCTCTTCACGCGGCTCGACGGCAAAGATCAGCACCACATGCGCCCCAAGATCAAGCTAATTCCCGAAGAGCGATGGGCATGGCGTCCAGCTCGAGGCGGTGTTGAACTACAAGGTCACGGATTTGTTCAACATCGGCGTCGGCGCCCGCTACTGGGCCGTGGCGAATAACGGCACCGCTCATTTTCGAAGAGGCAATGGGCGGTCGTGGTTCCCCGCAGGCCGACGATTGGAAGGCAAAGCGCTACGGCGTGTTCGTGCAGGCTAGCATCAAGTTCAACTGAGAGAGCAAGAACCGGGGAGAGCGGCGATGCCACTCCAGCTCATTACGATCATTGGATCAACAGAAGGAAGTTTTCCGAAGAGTTCTGCAGGCGTGCGCAAAGTCGCCAGACAAAGTTCTCTCGGTCCATAGTGTACGTGCCGTCACGCCCGTTCTCGACATGGTTGAATGATACGTCCCGCGCGATCGATCAAAGTCGTTCTTCATTGGTTTTCCGGAAATCGCGGGAGCACAGCGTGCTGTGACCCTCGGCTGCTGGTTTTCTGTCAACGCGCAGATGAGGGAGAATGAGCGTACAGCAAAAATCATCAGTGCTGTCGCTTTCGCCAAAGCCCGCCGCAGCTAAAGGGCCCCACGCCCGGTAGCGCCCCCTGCCGGTCACCTCGCGGATGCCGAGTTCGGCGACCAGCCCGAGCGCAGCGCGCTGGCTGATTTTCAGCTCGGCCGCGACCAGACCTGCCGACACCAGCGGCCGCGCCAGCACCAGCTCGATCAGCGCCGGCAGGCTCGAGTTTTTGCGCCGGTTCCTGAGCCGGCGCTCCATCTGGCTTTTGGCCAGCGCCAGTCGGTCGATCTCCTTGAGCCCGGTCGCGGCGGCTTCGGCGAAGGCATGGAGGACGGCCAGCAGCCGGGTGGTCCGGTCGCGGGCGCGCCGCCGGTCGCGCGAAATGATGCGCAGCCCGGCATTAAGGCAAAACAGATGCGAGCCGACCTTGCCGGTTTGGCGCAGCAGCGCCGCGACGAGCAGATTTCCGAGCCAATGCTGGTGCTGCAGCGGCTCGATTGTCTGCCATGCGTCCCAGGCGATCGCCGCTGCCAGCGCGGCCGGCATGTTTTCGCCGCGCAGCCGGTCGACGATGGCGAGCCAGTCGGCCAGCCGCTGGTCCTCGTCCCAGTCGAGGTCGCGGATCAGCGGCCTGAGATTGTCCGGCAAGACCTGGCGCACTTTCCCCCTGCCCTGCCGTGTCGACCTCCGGGCCGTCTGCCGCGCGCGGCGCCAAATTCTCGCCGGCCAGCAGTCGGCTGGAGCGGGCCAGCACAGCATCGATCTCGGCCAGCTCTTCGCTCAGCGCGTCCTCCTGGTCAGTGTCTTCAGCAAGGTTTTCGCCGGCATCGTCGTCCGCACTGACGGCGGCCGTCGCGGCATCGAGTCCGGAGCCAACTCGGCCGGCGCTCGCCCCGTTGCCGCCCTGCCCTTCGCGGCCACGCAGCGCCAAAAGGCCGGGCGACAGCGCCCAGTCTCGTTTTTGTGTGAAAATGCGGCGGCGGGCGCGCAGCACGGCGTGCGCCCGGGTGAGCTCGTGGGTCGGAGTGCGGATGTCCATGTGGGCGTCGTGCAGCAGGAGGTCTTCGGCATGGACGAGCTCGCCGTCGAGCCACAGCGCGGCGGCGGCGTCGGCAAAGTTTCGCGTTCGAGCCAGCCTTCGCGGACCGGGCTTTTGGCCACGCGCTCGTCGAGGCGGGCGAGGAGGTCTTCGGCTGTCGCTTTTACTTCCCGATTTCAACAGGGAAAGTCAGGTGTTGTTTAGGTTTAGGCGCCACGACAGCCTCGATTTTTCGCTAACGATTTCACTGACTGCTCGATTTGCCACACCGATTGCACAACCGGAAAGCCGCACCCGGCACGTCGCATTCCGACGAAGCATGGTCGGCGGCACGTCGACTCGCTCGCGAGCTCGACAGGATTCTCGACGGTTCGGGGCCAAGACGCGCGGCAATCAACCGGGCCGCGGCCGAGCTGCGCCTCTCGACCCGCCAAGTCTACAATCTGCTGGCGCGCTACCGTAACGATCGGACCGTGACGTCGCTGCTGCCCCAGTTGGATGGCAGCCGCCAGGTTGTGTTGCAAAGCTTTGGTAACTGGTCGCGTGGGAGAACCCTGCATCAATTTTCGCGAGGTTCGAGATGTTCAAAGGCCATCAGTTCGACCAGTCCGTCATCTTGTTATGCGTGCGCTGGTATCTGGCCTACAATCTGAGCCTGCGCGACTGGAAAGAAATGATGGCCGAACGCGGCATTCGGCGTCGATCATTCGACGATCCATCGCTGGGTCATTCATTTCGCGCCGCGGTTGCTGGAGCGCTTCAACCGCCGCAAGCGTGCCATCACCGGCAAAATGGCATGTCGACGAAAGCTACGTCAAGGTTCGCGGTGAGTGGATGTATCTCTACCGCGCCATCGACAGTGTCGGCGACTCGGTCGAATTCTGGTTCAGCGAGCACCGCGACCTGCTGGCTGCCAAGCGCTTCTTCAGGAAAGCCCTGGAGCGCCATAACCGGCCCGATCGCATCGTCATCGACGGCAGCCAGACCAATCATGAAGCCATCACTTCCTGCGATGCGGCAAATCGGTTGCAGGATCGTTCCCGGCGCTTGCTGAACCCGATCACGATCAGGAAAAGTCGATACTTGACAACAGGATCTCGAGCAGGACCACCGGCACATCAAGCGCCGTGTGCGGCCGATGCTGGGTTTCAAGTCGCCGGCCACCGCCAGCATCACCCTGTCGGGGATCGAAATGCTTCACCTGATGCTCAAGCGACAGGCGAGGTACGCGTTCAACCCAAATCCCTTCCTGGCCGAGCAGTTCGCCATACTGGCGGCATGACAGCGGCCTGTCCCGACCAACCTTCATGACACAGAAAAAAACGTTGCAACACAACCAACTCTTGTCGTCGTTTAGCCGCGCTTTTGAAAAGCCATCAACACTTCAGACTTCGCCCGAGCCGGACGACATCGGCGTCGTTTCGGTGACAAGGCTGATCAAAGACGACGTCCACGATGCACTTCCTGGCTTGCCCGCATCCTCCGGGCTGATTCTCGAAAAGTGGCTGCGGTGAACGCCCGAAGTCTTTGATCGGTTATTCAACGGCCTCCGGCGTCATGGCTTGCAGACAGACGGACTGGCTCGGCCATCCAGTCGCGGTCGAACCAGCTGAGCTTGGGAACCCCTAGCCCCAGACTCCTTGCGATGGAGATGGCGAAATCAGGTACGACCGGGTATGTCGCGACACAGAGTCCGACGAGCGCGAAGGTCACCGCGCGGGCCGCAGTCCGGGCAAGCGCCTCCTTCACCTTCGGCGCAGCCGGAACTTGCAGCACTGAACATGAATAGTGGTCAATTGCGTCGACGAACGCCTCGATTGCGCGTGTCAGCTGACGTACGTCCGGGTAATCCGCTTCGAATCGCGCCCGCACTTCCGCGTTGAAGCGTCTGCAGTCCGCGAGGAACGCAATGTCGGTGGCTGACCACTGGCCAGGACACGGGAGCTCGTCTGTCGCGACCCGCCCGATGACCTCGTTAGCCTTCGCGACCGATCTCGACAGCCGTCCGTCCCAGAAGTCCCGTTTCCAGCTCTCGTAGGCACCCATGGAGAAGTCCTCGACAGAACCGTCCGGACGACACCGACACAAGTAGAAGCGAAGCGGCTCGGCAGTTTCTTCCGCAGCGATGTCGTTCACCCAGATTGCGTGTTTTCGTGATGTTGAGAACTTCTTCCCCTCAAGCGTGAGCATCTGGTTGACGAAAATCCGTCGGGGGAGCATCTCATGGAGATCAAGCGCCGAAAGTACCCCGGGAATAACCAACAGACGTCCGAAGGCGTTGTCCGCCCCGAAGAGAATGTCCAGCTCCGGCATCTCGTCCCGTGGGATTTGGTACCAGAAGGCGGGGCATCCGCTCTTTTCTCTTATCGTTTCTAAGGCGAGCAAGTGCCGAGGCACGTGTTCCATGGTGATGGTAAACCGCTGGCATTCAAATCCTGGGATTGGAATCCGAATTCCCTCCCGGTTTGGGTTTGAGATGCAGACCGCCGGAAGCCCCCGGGACAGCCAGGACTCGATATAGAGCTTGGCGTAAATGGGCAGGAAGTTCCGCGAGGCGAAGGATTCGAGTGCGTCATGCAATGGAGCGAGGTTCAGGAAAAGGCGCTTCAGGGGACGACGTTCCAGCGAGCGCCCGTCGAGATCGACCGGATCCTGGAGTTCGGCATCGAGGACCAGCGCGCCGCAATCCTCGCATTCGTGACCGGAGGAATAGCCGCCGCAATATGGACATTTGCCGTGGACGAAGGCGTCCACCTTGAAGCGCCCACTTTGGACGTCATACGGGACCAAATGCTCTCTTTCAGCGATCAGGCCCTTGCTGCAAAGTCGCTTGAAGACCTCGAGAACGACCGCCTTGCCGCGGCGGTCAGGCTTTGTCCCAAGGAAAATATCCGAAACTGCATTGAGCCGATGCAGAGCCTCCTGGAAAGAAGCCGTGTTTTTCTCGGCCAGCTGGTAGTATTCCAGTCCAGCAGCGTCGGCCGCAATTGCAATGTGCTCAAGGTGACCGTGCGTGCCCTGCAGCACGAAAACCTGTCGGCCGCCGGTTTCGGCAATTCGGCGCAACACATCCGCGTAGAGGAACGGTCCTGAGGCATGACCTATATGCATGTTCCCATTCGGGGTAAGCATTGCGGGCACCAGCAGCAGCGGTCTGCTCTTTCCTATCGCTTCGGTCGTGGAAGTCGCCTCTTCGAAGGCTGCGCGGCTGTGCCACCACACTGTCTGCATGACTGCACCGCTGTCCAAAGCCTCAATCCTGTGCCTGCTCAGCGGGTCCATCCTAATGCTCTCTCCGCCAAGCAGCAGGAACGTCTTTTCGTCTAGATGAATTCGAACGCCGCCAGAGATCACCGTCCAAAATTCGACTTCCGTATGGTTGTGACGGCAAGTGGTCGCGCCTGGACTGAGCTTCAGTAGTCGGATGGAAACGTCGCCCCCTTCCGGGAAGGGATCATGCATGACGATGCCCCCTTCGATCGAGATGGGGACCGCGCGTGTTTCATTTTTGAGATCTATTACTTGCGAACACATCATTTCGTTTCCTCTCTCGAATTTCGGGTTGGCCATGCCGCTGGCAAGGTCTCGGGGCGACCTTGAGCAGGTTGAAGCACGTGCCCGTCTTCCAGCGCCCTCGCCACCACCGCAGCCCGTTCGGCCAGACCGCCGAGTGTGTGCTCCGTTGGGCCCCGAAGGCCAAAAGAGTGGTTCACCAAGAAAACGCGAGGTTTCGGACCGGTGAGACACGATTCTGGCATCTGATCGAGTCCCACTTCGAAGGACTCGTCGACAACGACGTCGGCATCTTCCATTCGCGGTTGCAGCAGTTGGAAGAATGATAGATGGCGACGGTTTGAAAAGCCCGTCGCGCATACCAGGAGTTCAATTTCAAGCCTCGTCGAGTCCGGCCTGCCTCCGATTCCGCGAAGGTCAAGACGAAGACCATTCTCGAGACGCTTTGCCGCCGTGATTTCAGTATACGGGAACAGCCTGAGCCTGTCGCGCCCGCACGCCTGGTCCTCGAATCGAAGATCGTAGATGCTTTTGAGGACGTCCTTGGTGACGGTGGAGAAGTTCGTGTTCCTCGTGTCGGAAAGAAACCTCTTGCGATCTTCGAATGGCAACTCCGCGAACTTCAGTGAGTGTGGATAAGTGTAGAAATCATTTACGAACGGGTTGTCATCCGTCTGTTCGAAGAGGTGGCGCCGACCAACGACGATAACTTCCGACACTTCCCGGTGTTGGAGCAGGAATCTGACTATCTCGCCGGCGCTTTGCCCGGACCCGACGACCGCAACGCGAGCATTAGCGTTGATCATTCCCTCGTTCGCATGGGATAGGAAGAAGTTTGAATGCACCACGCGGCCGGAGTCGACGGCCAGTTCTTCGGGGATGTATGGCTCATGCCCAAGGCTGACGACCACGTCGTCTGCCTCGATTTCTGAAACATCTCCGCTCGAGACATCCCTGGTCATGACGACAAGGGTTTGGGTTCCCGACGGCTTCTCGTGCAACCTGACCGCCACCGCCTCCTTGCCGAAAGAAATCTTGTTCGCAAAGAACCGGCTTACCCAGACCAGATAGTCGGAAAACAGCTTCCTTGAAGGATACAGATTGTTCGTATGAATGAAGTGATAGAGAAGCTCCTTCTCACGCAGGAACGAGAAAAAAGTGAATGGGCTTGCCGGATTCCTCAGGAACGCCAGGTCCTTGAACAACGATACTTGGAGCATCGAATCCTCGAAAGCGATGCCCGGGTGCCATTCTGCGCTGTCGCGGCGCTCAAGGACTTCCAGCGAATCCAGAACTGAGGATCCCCGCTCCTTGAGGCAGGTCAGCAGTGCCAGGTTTGCTGGTCCGCTCCCCACGAGTAGTGTCTTTCGTCTTTGCATGCCCGGCTCCCAAAATCGTGCTTGTTTCCAACAGCCCGGTCGCGCGCTCGGCTAAGACAGCGATCCGGCTTCTCCTCAGTTGCTCGAGGGCCATCGCGGCGACATCGGCGAGCGCGGCTTTGCCGGGGTGTATGGGACCCCGCAACTGTTGACGCGTGACGCATTCCACGGCTGCGGCCACCGGAACTGCGGTGGCGATAGCCATGCTTGAGATGCCTCGCTCCTGAAGCTCGGAGCGCAGGATGCACGTCCAGCGGCCAACCCGCCCTTGGCGATCCTCAATTGCGATGTTAAGGACGACCTGGTCGCCATCGTCATTTGGGCTCTGGCGACTTAAAAGCGCCTCCGTGACCTCCTTAACCTGCAGGCGCGCGCTCCCGATTTCGATCTCCTCATCGGACAGCAGCCCGAGGCGATGCAACATCCGAACGCCATCCGCAAAGCCAGGCCACCGCACAGTCAATTGTCGAAGCGTTGGAATGCTAGGATGAGCGCCTTCAGCCGTCGACGAAACCATTGCATCATCGTATGCTTCGAGAAGGCCGACGCCATCCACGAACAGCTGAGATACGCTTTCGAATCGATTTCGCGTTACGGCTTGGCCATCGATTCGAGCCAACGCGAGCCTCTGCTCTATGGGCAGCCGACGCCCAAAAGCAAGAGCATAGTTCAGCGGAGGTTCCGGAATTATGGGAATCCCTCCGCAATGAGTTACTATGCTCTCTATGTCCTTTATTTCAGCCGCAACCAGCGAGACTAAAGATTCAACCAGTCCTGGTTCGAGACCCGCTCCCAAGACTACGGGCGGACCGTTAGGCGGTACCCGGAGAATGTCAGGATCCCCAGGGCTCGGCCTGCCCACGCAAATAATAGGGGTGTGTAGACCTGCCTCGTGCGTTTGGTGCAAAAGCTTGCCGACCAAAACTCGGGAATCTCTCCAAGACGTAGCCATGATCAGCGATCGGGCTTGAACCGAGAGAGCGGATGGACCCAACGACACGTCGAAGCGGACGTTTTCGAGATTGCCCAGAAGCCGTTGCGCCACGGCAAGCGCAGAATGGCTCCTGTCAATCAGGACAACGAACGAGTCCGGCTGGTCCGCAAGTTGCAGCGCCACTGCCCGACCGACCGGCCCGGCTCCGATGACGACGTGTGATCTCCCGTGCATAGTGCCCTGCTTCAGCCTTTTCTGCCAACTACGGTCGGGGTCGGCTTGCGCCGGATCGTGCGATAGCCAAGGAGAGCGATAGCCGTTTGCAGTAGAGCCAAGCCGGCAATCAACAGCGTCAGCGTGTCGTATCCCAGCTGGACTGAGACGAGCCCGGCGGCGAAGGGGAAGAAATACAGGCCAAGAAAATAGGAAAGGCTGAAGATGATCTGCACCAAAGTCCGGGACTGCGGCGCAGTCACGCGGACGGCTTCTGCCTGCATCAGGGGATAGGATAGCCCATAAGTTATGCCGGTCGCCAGCGATGCCATTGCGTAAACGACGGGGTGGCCCGGGGAGTAGTGAAAAACGAGAAGCGAAACGACCATCCCGCCCAGGAGTAGCGGCAACGTGCGGTCGGCCGCACTGCGGGTTACGCGCGGACCAATTGCAAATCTGGAGCCGACTACTCCTATGGCCCAAAAGCCAAAGAATATTTCGTACGGAAGACCTGAATTGTTAGCAAATAGAGCCTGGAAGTTTATCAAAGTAGTGTAAATGCTTCCCGACAACAGTACAAGAACAAAAAACAGAGCAGATTTGCTGAAGAGGAGACCGAAAAGGTCGCGCGCAATCGAGGCGTTATTCGGAATATCGGCTTCGCGGATGTTCGCCGCACGTTGCGCTGCCCACGATGACAACGCTGACCCTGCCGTCGCCGCGAGCATTGCCAGAATGAACATATCCAGCGTGCCCAAGCCGGCGTACCGGGCAAGGAGGCTGCTCAGCAGCGGTCCGCAGGTTAACCCTAAGGTGGAGAATGCAGAGTAGGCCATGAAGCTCGATGGCCGGTCTGCATCGCTTGAGAGGGCGGAAATGCATATCGAGCCCATAGTGAAGTGCAGCGCCCATCCGCTTGATTGCAGCATGTAGCTGAGGAAGTAGGGGAATGTCGCGCGCACCCCCGACAATTCGTTCAAGAGTATGGTCGCGCAGGCTGCTGCATAGAGAAGCCCGCCGATGGGTGCGAGCCTCCGCACACTAAACTGGCGTGTCAGCGTAGGACTGATCAAAACTATGAATATAGCGACCGCCATGCCTGCTGCTGAGATCGAACCAAAAAAGATCTCGTCGCGATCAACCGACAACAGGTAGACTGGAAACAGCGCAAAAACGCCCATCGCGAAGGAAATCAGAGATCGTTCAGCAATGAACATGCGCCTGTACCACAAACGGCGATTAATGATCGAGATGCTGCGAGCGTTCATTTTGTTAGGCCGTGAAATTGTACTTTGCGTCGGGCAGGATGAAGATAAATTATGTATTCAAATATGATTCGCGTTTTTGGTGCGACCATTGTCATGGTCGAAGGAATACGTTTCCTTAGATCGAGAGCCTGAAGCATTGCGGTCCTTCGCCTGTTCATCGTGGCTACCCGTGACACGAGTTATGGCCGGCAGCTGTTGCCCGCCCGGCAACGAAGGCTCTCAAGAGTCATGCCAGTTTGCTTGATTGAGCTGAAGAAGGAACTTTGTGATTGCTTTTCAGTTGATTAGCCCGAGGCAAAGCAAGAGATCGACTGAAAATGGCCATATCGCAAACTCGACAAACCCGACAAAAGATGTCGGATGGCGTTGTTGAAACTGCTCCGCTCTGACCTCGCCGAGGCGACCTGGAGCCAGACCCTGCCGGACTGGATTGGCTCGCATGTGCGCATGTTCCGCTTCTTTGGCGGCGTCCCGCGCCTGATTGTTCCCGACAACCTGAAGTCCGGTGTGAACCGCGCAAGCTTTTACGATCCGGAGATCAACCGCAGCTTCGGCATGATGGCTTCCCACTACGGTGTCGGCGTTCTGCCGGCGCGACCGAAGCGACCGAAGGATAAGGAGCAGGCATCACGATGCACCTTGTTGGAGTTGTTGAGCGACAATTAATCTGGGCGGACGACCACCCCTTGAGCGCCACCTGCTTGGAGGTGGCCCACTGGATGAACAGCCAGGCCGCGCCCTTCTTTTCGGAAGCCGCGTTCATGGCGAGAGCTCAGATCCAGATGTTAGAATCGAAGCTCGTGGCGTTCGGTGCGTGCAGCGGCGGAGCGAAGGCGATCTTCGCCAGATGCCGGCTTCCCCGCAACATCGTTCCAGAAGCCGAACATATTTGAGTCGATCGCCATCGGGGTGCGGCCGGCCATTTCCGGCGGAGACGTCGGAACCGCGATGTTATACTTCTCCAAGGTATCCTTGCGGTAGAACAGCTGGATGTTCTCAAATGCATGCGGGATTGCCCAGATCTGGCCGCCCTCCCCCGTTGCGATCTGACCGGCTTCCATCTTCCAGGTAAGCGCCGCACGCAGGCTCGGGAAGAAGTCGTTGTAGTCGTATCCAGCATCGGTAAGCTTCGGATCGCTCAGGTATTTGTCCAGCGGCTCCAGGGCGCCACTCGGAGCGAGGTCCTACGCGGGCTGAATGCCAGTGCCGAACACATCCCATGCTGGCGACTTCGTCGTCAGTTGGATCGTCATCTTGTTCCAGTAAGAATCGTCTGGGTAGAGTTCCGGCGTGACCTTGATGCCGGTCAGCTTCTCGAACTCCGGAAGTTGCGCAGCGAGAGCATCCGCATAGGGGTGGATGTCGTAGGCCCAAGTTATGCTGGTCCCTTCGAATTGACGCCAGTTCACGGTATCGGCAGCGGCCGAATTAGTGAGCGATGCCGAGACGGCAAAAAACGCCAAGTCAAAAGCATGCTGTTTGCGTAGCGACGCGCACCTGTAACGAGTACGGCGAATGAGCGACCCATGTAATCCTCCCTGGGGCATTTTGCCAATTTTTGGGTCCACTCCTCCATCCCGAGTTCGCCCATAGCCACAATAAGCGGTTTCCAACGACCTCGCTCTGAATGCACCAGGCCAACTGGGTAAAAACGGGTAACCGGCACTTAAAGGCGTTGTAGTATCGCCACCAGAAATACTGCTCCGTGGTGCTGGCCTTTGCCTGGGGGCGCAACACGGCAACTACCCGCTCAAAACGGTTGGTCCTCTACCTCTTATTCACCGTCGCTTTCCTCGCGGCCTAACCCGGCCGGAATATCCGTTGCCAGAAAAAGGCCTCGCGGCCGGTTCGAGGCGCATCCCTCCTCCGAAGCAGCACGCTCAAGTATCGTCACAAGCCCCGAGCGCTTCGCGTTCGGCGATGTCCAAATTCCGACAATGTCGGATACAGTCAGATCTACTGGATTGCGTTTGAATGGTTTTCTCATTTGGCACAGTACATGCGGGTCATCCGCAAAACACGTGACCGACCAACAAGAATTCGCATGATCACCTTACCACAACATACAGCCGCCGCGGAACAATCACTTGGCCCCTGATCGCCCGCCCCGGCACCACAACCGGAGTCATCGATGTTCTGACAGGCTGCCCAAGGATACCTGCTGCAACAGGGCTTGCCCTGGTGACGACCACTCCGGCTCCGCCGGTTACCGACGAGGGCAAAGTGACGGATTTCCTGCTTTTCAACGGCATGGAGGTGGCTGTCATTCCCGACCACCGCGCCGGTCGTCACCCATATGGTCTGGTGCAGGATCGGCAGCGCGGATGAGCCGCCGGGGATATCTGCATGTCTTCGAGCATCTGATGCTCAAGGCGCCTCATGACGAGCACGGCTCCGTCGCCTGGAGAGATTGAACCCAAAGGGAGATTCAGATGTCTGAAGCGAATCAGGAAAAGTTGGACGCATTCTTGGGGAAAATGGTCGGCGATCTCGGTGCGATCGCAACGGGCGCGGGAGTCCTGCTGGGGGACAGACTCGGCCTGTTCAAGGCATTGCGCGAAGGCGGCAAGATGACGGCCGCCGAACTTTCGACACGCACCGGCACCCAGGAACGCCTCGTAAGGGAATGGCTTTCCGGGCAGGCGGCGGCGGGCTACGTCGACTACGACGAAGCGAGCGACAAATTCTATCTCAACGCCGAGCAAGAGCTGGTGTTCGCCGATGAAGACAGCCCGGCCTTCATGGCAGGCGCATTCGAGTTCCTGTCCGCGCTGTGGCTCGATGAAGAAAAGGTGAGGCAGGCATTCCAGTCCGGCAATGGCGTCGGGTGGCACGATCATAGCGCGTGTCTGTTTCGCGGTACGGAGCGGTTCTTCCGTCCAGGCTACAATGCCAATCTGATCGACTCCTGGCTGCCGGCCTTGGAGGGCGTCGTCGAGAAGCTCGAACGCGGCGTGGACGTCGCGGATGTTGGATGCGGTCATGGTGCCTCGACCGTGCTCATGGCACAGGCCTTCCCCAATTCGCGCTTCGTCGGCTTCGACTATCATGCCCCTTCGATTGAGCGCGCCCGCAAGGCGGCCGAGGTAGCCGGCGTCGGCGTCAACACGCGGTTCGACGTCGCGGCCGCCAAGAGCTATCCCGGAACCTACGACCTCGTCACATTCTTCGATTGCCTTCACGACATGGGCGACCCGACGGGCGCCGCCACCCATGTCCACGGATCGCTCAAGCCGGATGGCACGTGGATGATCGTCGAGCCGTTCGCGCATGATCATCTGGCGGCGAACCTCAATCCCGTCGGACGCGTTTACTATGCCGCTTCCACGTTCGTGTGCACGCCCGCGTCCGTGTCGCAGGAAGTCGGGCTCGCGCTTGGAGCCCAGGCCGGTGAGGCGAGGCTGCGCAAGGTGGTGACCGGCGGCGGCTTCAAGCGATTGCGTCGCGCCGCGGAGACACCGTTCAACATGGTGCTGGAGGCCCGCCCTTAGCGTGGCCGTCGCCAGAAATTGCAGCTCATCGCATTTGATGAAGATCACCGCCAAAAATCCGGACGCATCGGGCTTTTCAAGGCGTCTGGGTTCACGCAGAGGTCGCTGCCGAGCCGCCTTCTCTAAACCACTGAAGTCGATGTCCGGCGGCAGATTCTTTCCCTCTCTGCGGCCACAAGGCGAGCAGCCTCGCTGTAGGCGTCTTCCCGCCCAGTGCTTTCTCGACCCGCCGCGGTGGGCTGATCGTCTCGGATCGTCATCAAAGCGGTGGACGCCGGTGCGAAGTCTGGGCATGGAGATCGGCACCTCCGAGGTCGAGCGGATCTGCTAAAAGCGCCAGGAGCGGCACGCGACCAGTGGCCTATTTACGACACGATGGGCTTCCACCTTCGCAATACGCTCGGTGAGTGTCATTTGGATAGCCTCATCGTGTTTGCAGCTTCACGACGCCTTACGACGCAACGCCGTTTGGTATCCAAGCCATTGGTGGATTTCAGCGGCTATACGCTCGGCATGCGCGGTGACTTCGGGAATTCCCATCAATTCGCCAACGCTGCCGCGCGCCAGCGGCCCGCTGACGAAAATGCTGTCGGTCGGTCGGCCGGAAGTGCTGAGCGCACGGCCTTGGCTGTCGGTCGCCAGGCCAAGGCCAATCGGGTCTAGCCGGACCAGTCCCATTCGCCCGAGATCGGCAATTGCTGTGTTGGTCCGGAAAATATCGGCATGCGCCGGCCCGGTCGTGACGACCACCCTGTCGAACGTCTCGGTTGTCTGAGTGGGTTGGCGCCTTGGCCGCATCGTGACGCGAATGCGCCCGTCGACCTGCTCGGCGCCGACGATCGATGCGGCGCGATAGGCGAGCATGCCTTCGGCAACGCGGCGATCGAGCACGTCCGCGACCTGTGGCGCGATGCGGAAGCGATGCACATCCCACAGCGTGCGCAAATGGCGCACGAGGCGGCGTTGCTCGTCGAGCGGCAGGGCCTGCCAGATGATTTGTCCCTGACGTCGGACGGCATCGAGCACCGGGTGCCAGTCTTCGCCCCGACGCTTGGCATCTAGGATCGTGGCCCGGATGCGTCTGAGCATCACTGTTGCGCTGCGTGAAGGCAGACTGATGAAATCACCAATCGGGTCGACCGGGAGCACCGCGTGGCTGCGCGAACGATAACCATGACGTGACAGCGCGACGATGCGGCTACGATGCCCATTGCGGTCCAGCGTGGCAATGATGTCCGCCGACGTCAGTCCAGTGCCGACTACGAGCACATGGTCGTCGCGGCCGATCGCTTGCAGTCCTCCGAGATCATAGGGATTGGCCAACAGCCGGGCTGCAGCAGCCACGGACCGCAGGGCCGATGGCAAGGCGGGTGGCGGATGCGTCGCCGCAATCACTAGGGCGTCGGCTGCGAGCGTCCTTCCATCAGCGAGAATCAGGATGTAGCCCTGGCCACTGAGCTCGACTGACGCGACGGCGGACCTGACATGACGGATCACTTTGCCGAAGAGAAAGGGTTGGAGATAAGATTCCACGTAGCGCCCGAAAACGCGTCGCTGTGGGTAGAGTGCTCCATTTGCGGCAATAGCCTCGGCATCGTCGAGAATCGCGCCGGTCTGCTCCAGCCAATCGGCAAAGTGGCTGTCCTGGCCGGAGATCAGCGTCATTCTCGACGCCGGCACGTTGATGCGGTGTGAAGGATCGGCCGTCGAGTAGGCCAGACCATAGCCGAGCCCGTCTCTGGGCTCGACGACCACGATATCGGCAGCACCGGCGGGCAGCAGCCGCGCAAGATGAAACGCGGTCGCCGCACCGGAAAAGCCGCCACCGATGATGGCTACGACCGGTCCCCTGCCCAAGTCTCTGGCGCTCAAGACTGACTCGCGCGCGGTGCCGAAGGCCGATGGTCGCCGGCCACCGTTTCGCCGAACGGTCCCATGTTGACGGTCGTCGGGCGGGTCGAGATTTCATGATCGAGCGGCAACAACGGCAACACCAGTTCGCCGAACCGATAGGCCTCCTCCAGATGCGGATAGCCGGACAGGATAAAGCTATCGATGCCAATGCGCCGGTATTCGTCGATCCGTTCCGCAACTGTCGCCGCATCGCCGACCAGGGCGGTGCCGGCGCCGCCGCGCACCAGGCCAACGCCAGCCCACAGGTTCGGACTGATTTCGAGCTTGTCGCGGCGGCCGCCATGAAGCCGGCTCATGCGCGACTGGCCGACGGAATCCATGCGCGCGAAAACCTTCTGCGCCTCGGTTATCGTGTTGTCGTCCAGGCGGCTGATCAGGCGGTCGGCATCGGCCCAGGCCTCATCATTGGTCTCGCGGACGATGACATGCAGCCTGATGCCGAAAGTCACCTGGCGCCCGGCTTTCTCGGCAAGACCGCGCACATGGGCAATCTTTGCCGCGACGTCCGCCGGCGGTTCGCCCCAGGTCAGATATTTGTCGATCTGTTCGGCGGCGACCGCGTTACCGGCATCGGACGAGCCGCCGAAATAGAGCGGCGGATGTGGCGTCTGCACGGGCGGAAACAGTAGGCGACCGTCCTCGATACGGAAGTGCTTGCCTGCGAACGCTACGGTCTCGCCGCGAAGCACCGCCTTGTAGATGTCGAGGAATTCCCGCGTCACCTCATAGCGCTCGTCATGGCTGAGGAAGATGCCGTCGCCCTTGTTCTCGACCGGATCCCCGCCGGTGACGACGTTGATGAGCAGGCGTCCGCCGGAAATGCGGTCGAGCGTCGAGGTCATGCGCGCGGCTAGCGTCGGCGATTGCAGGCCCGGCCGGACGGCGACAAGGAAGCGAAGCCGCTGCGTCAGCGGTGCCAGCGCCGACGCCACGACCCAGCTATCTTCGCAACTGCGTCCTGTCGGCAGCAGCGCGCCATAGTAGCCGATGGCATCGGCGGCTTTCGCGACTTGGGTGAGATAGGGCAAGTCGACCGCCCTTCCCCCCTCTGAGGTGCCGAGATAGCGGCTGTCGCCATGAGTCGGCAGAAACCACAGGACCTTGATCCTGTCGGGAGTGGCAATGCTCATGAATGGTCCTCTGTGATTTGGAGGCGCTCACTAGCTCCAGGCATGGAGTGGCGGATTTACGTCGTTGAGGTAGTAGTTGCCGAGGATCGCGTATTTCCAGCGCACCGGATCGTGCAGCGTGTGGGTGCGGGCGTTGCGCCAGTGCCGGTCGAGATTGTGCTCGGCCAGCGTCGAGCGTGTGCCGGCGAGCTCGAACAGCTTGTTCGTGGCAATGATGGCGATCTCTGTGGTGAGAATCTTGGATTCGGCAACCGCGATCTGCGCTTCCGCGACGGTCTTCTCGTTCGGGTCGGCCACGGCGCGATCGACCGCAAGCCCGGCCCTTTCCAGAACCGCCTCTGCCGCGTTGGTCCGCAGGCGAAGGTCGCCAATCGCCTGGATCGTATAAGGATCCTGCCAGGCATGATCGACGCCGCTGTCGATCCAGGCGCGCGACTTGGTGCGCACGAAGCCGACAGTCTCGTCGATCGCCGCCTTGGCGATGCCGAGATCGACCGCGGCCTGGATGATCTGGAAGATGGCGCCGTCGGCCGTCGGCCTGTCGTAGCCCTTATAGCCGGGGACGAGATGCGTTTTGGGCACCTTGACATTGTCGAGCAGGACCGTGCCGGACAAAGTCGTCTTCTGTCCGAAGCTCGACCAGTCGTCGATGACCGTCAGCCCGGGCGCGCCGCGATCGGCGATGGCATACCAGGCACGCCCCTCGTCATCGAGGGCCACGATCGGCACCAGATGGGCAAGCAGAGCACCGCTCGAATAGAATTTCTGGCCGTTGACCACGACATGGTCGCCGGCGTCGACGAACTTTGTCTCGAAGTCGGCCGCGCGCTTGGAGCCGAACTCGGAGAACGCGTTGCCGAAGCGCGTGCCGGACAGCACCTCAGCGAAAAGCAGCTTCTTCTGCGCCTCGTCGGAGACGGTGCGGATAGCGGCGACGACGCCAAGATGGTTCTGCGGAATCTGGCCGAGCGACGGATCGGCCGCCGAGATGATGGTGATCACCTTCGACAGGGTCACATAGGAGAGCTCCGGCCCGCCATAGGCTTTCGGCACGTTGATCGACCACAGGCCGCTCTGCGAAAACGCATCGAGCTCTTCCTTCGGCCAGATGCGTTCACGATCCCGCTTGGAGGCATCCCTGGCGAATTCGGCGGCGAGTTTTTCGGCGACAGCGATTGCCTCGGCATCGGCCTTGATCACATGCGCCTTGGCAGAGGGTCGTTCGACCGGCGGGACGGCACTGCGGCTATCCGACGCCTGCCTGGATTGGATGGTCATGCTGCTGTCTCCTTGGGAAAATGTTGCGGTGGAAGCGGCGCGCCGCCGAGGTAGTAGGTTTTGATATCGGTGCGCTGGCGCAAGTCGGCAGCCGATCCTTCCAGCACGCTGACGCCGTTCTCGAGCACGGTGGCGCGGTCGGCGTATTTCAGCGCGACCGCCGAATTCTGTTCGGCAACGAGGATCGAAAGGCCTTCGTCGCGGTTGAGCCATTTCAGGGCGCTGAAGATCTCGTCGACGATCAGCGGTGCCAGCCCCATCGACGGCTCGTCCAGAACAAAGAGTTTCGGCCGCGACATCAGACCCCGGCCGATAGCCGTCATCTGCTGCTCGCCCCCGGAAGTGAGGCCGGACCGGGTTCGCCGCTTCTCGGCGAGCCTTGGGAAAAGTGAATAGACACGATCGAGGTCGGCCTTGACGCCAGTGCGAGAGGACGAGCGTCCGAGCGCGCCGGTGAAGAGGTTCTCTTCGACCGTCAGCGAGCGGAAGCAATGCCGGCCCTCGAGGACTTGGACAAGGCCGCTGCGGACTAGGTGCGAGGGGCTTGCCCTTGAAACATCCCCGCCACCGAAGGTGATCCGACCGGCGGTAATGGCGCCGCGCTCAGCCTGAAGGAGATTGGATACGGCGCGCAGCAGTGTCGTCTTGCCGGCACCGTTGGAGCCGAGCAGCGCGACGATCTCGCCCCTGCCAACCAACAAGTCGACGCCGTGTAGGGCGGCGATGGCGCCGTTGTAGACAGCTTCCACGCTGCTAACTGACAGTATCGGGTATTCCGGGATGGACATCGATGACTCCGCTCGGGAAGGTGGATGGCGCGGCCGGCCAGATTTGTCGGCCGCGCATACCAAATTCAGTTGCTGACCACCGCGTCGGCGTCCTCGGCCGTGCGGATCTTGATGCCCTTTTCCTTGGCATAGGCCTCGGACGACTTCTCGATGATCGGACGCAGCAGCTTCCAGTCGGGAGCGATCCAGTCGGAGACGACATTCCACTTCTTGCCGTCCCATTGCTGGAAGGTCACGTAGCCGTCACCCTCGTGATTGTCCCAGGAGACGTTGATCGAGTGGAACAGGTCCTTGGCGCCGAGTGCCTCGACGCGCGCCGGATCGAGCTTGAGATGCTCGAAGCCCCAACGCACTTCGTCGCCGGTCAGCGTGCGGTTGCCGAACTTCGCCTGTGCGATGCGGACCGCCTCGACATTAAGGATGCCATTGACGATGCCGAGATTATGGTAGACCGAGCCGATGCGGCTCTTGTCCTCGAGATTGCCCTTGCCGGCGCCGTAGACGGTTTTGACGATCTCCTGGACCACCGGATACTGCTCGCCCGAGGCCTGGGTGGTGATGGCGGTGTAGCCCTTAGCGGCATCGCCGGCGGGGATGACGTCTTCCTCGGAGTTGGACCAGACGTTTCCGACGATATGGTCGGCCGGGAAGCCGGTCTTCTGGGCGGTTTTCAGGGCAACGGGGTTCATCACCCCCCAGCCGCGCAGCACCACGTAATCCGGATGCTCGCGCCGGATCGTCAGCCATTGCGCCTGCTGCTCGTTGCCGGGATGCGGCACCTCGATCTGCGACAGCTCGAAGCCGTATTTCTGCGAAAGCAATTCATAGATCGGGATCGTCTCCTTGCCGTAGGGCGAGCCGTGATAGAGCACCACGATCTTCTTGCCTTTGAGCTTGTCGAGGCCGCCTTTCTTGGAGGCGATGTAGTTCACGATGCCGGAGGTCTCGCTGTAGGGATTGAGCAGCAGCGGGAAGACGTAAGGGAACACGCGCCCATCTGTCGTGTCGGTGCGGCCATGGTTGATGGTTATCAGTGGAACCTTGTCATCGGTGATGCGGTCGATCATGGCGTATGCGATGCCTACGGAAAGCGGGTTCCAGGCGGCGATGCCGGGATTGCTCTTCAATCGTTCGTAGACCTCGACGCCCTTCTCGACCTCATACTGCGTCTCGCCTTCGCTCCAGGTCAGCTTGACGCCGTTGACGCCTCCGTCTCGGATGTTGATCAGGTTGAGATAGTCGATGAAGCCGCCGAAGAAGCCGGTGCCGCCGGCGGCATAGGGGCCGACGCGGTAGCTCTGCAGAGGAAAATACTGTTCGTCGGCGTGAACCGCCGTCGCGCCGAAGACGAAGGCCGTGGCGATCGCCGCCTTTCGTAGGTGACTGAAGAAGGTCATGGGTTGCATCTCCTGAGGTTGTGGTCCGTGAGAGGATGTCGAGCGGCGCTCAGCTGGACCTCGAGCCGATCCGTCGTTTCAGGCGGTCGAAGAGGGCCGACAGCCCGTTCGGTTCCGCGATGAGGAAGATGATGATGAGCGCGCCAAGCACGATGCGCTGGCTCATGTCGAGCACACCTGAATCGAACAGGCCGCCGAACACGAAGGCGCCGAGCCGGGACAGAAAGAGCGGGAAGACGACGATGAACGCCGCGCCCAGAAAGGCGCCGCGTATCGAAGCCAGCCCGCCGATGATGATGATGAACAGGATCTGGAACGAGCGGTCGAGGTTGAACCCGGCCGGCTCGACGGTGCGCAGATAGGTGAAGGCCCACAGCACGCCGGCAACGCCGATGATGAAGGACGACAGCGCGAAGGCGAGCAGCTTGGTCTTGAGCACCGGAACGCCGATGACCCGTGCCGCGGTCTCGTTGTCGCGCACGGCGATGAAGTTGCGGCCGGTGGCGCTGTTGACCAGCCTCGACACGAGCACTGTGATCAGGATCACCGTCGTCACCGAAAGCAAATAGCGGCCGGTCGCGCTGTCGAGCGAAAGACCGGCGACGGCCAGGTGCGGCGCCGAGACCACCCCGGACGGGTTGTCGTTGGAGAACCAGCCGAACTTGGTTAGCGCCCATTGCACGAAGAACTGGGCGGCGAGCGTCGAGACGGCGAGGTAGAAGCCGCGCAGCCTGAGACTGGGCAGGCCGAACACGACGCCGAAGCCGGCGGCGGAAATTCCGGCCAGGATCATGGTCACCGCCAGCGGCAGGCCTTCGACCCTAAGGTTGAAATTGTAGGCGCCGAACGCGCCCACCGCCATGAAGGCGGAAGAGCCAAGCGAGAGCTGGCCGCAATAGCCGGTCAGCAAATTGAGGCCGACCGCCGCCAGGCTGAGCGCCAGGAATGGCAGCAGGATCGCCTCGACCAGATAGCCCGAAGCATAGGCAGGGACCACGCCGTAGGCGACGACGAACAGGGCGGTCGGCAATGCCAGCTTCTGAACGAGTTTCGCCCACTCGACTGGAAGCCTTGCGGTGTCGAGAGCTTGCACGGCCATGGTTCAGACCCTTTCGACGGTTTTCTGGCCAAACAGGCCGGAGGGGCGCACCAAAAGCACCACCAGCGCCAGCGCATAGGCGAACCAGCCCTCGATGCCGCCGCCGACGAACGGGCCGAGATAGACCTCGGCCAGCTTCTCGCTGGCGCCGATGATGAGGCCGCCAACGATGGCGCCGAGGATGGAATCGAAGCCGCCAAGCACCAGCACCGGCAGCGCCTTCAGCACGATCAGCGACAGCGAGAACTGGACGCCGAGACGCGCGCCCCACAACAGCCCGGCGACCAGCGCGACGAAGCCGGCCGCCGTCCACACGGTGCCCCAGATGCGAGGCAGCCGCAGCCCGACGGCGAGGGCCGCGAACTGATCGTCGGCGACGGCGCGAAACGCAAGGCCGATCCGCGTCCAATAGAAGAAGGCGCTGAGGCCTGCGACCATGGCGGCGGCGATCGCCGCCGCCAGCAGGTCGAAGGACGAGATCAGTACGCCGCCGACCTCGAAGGGGGTGTCGTCGATGCCGAGGTCGAGCCCGTGCACCTGCGTGCCCCAGATAAGCTGGGCGGCACCTTCGATGATGTAGGAGAGGCCCAGCGTCGCCATGAACAGCGTCATCGGCGAGCGGTTGACCAGCGGCCTGAGCACGGTCCGCTCGATGGTGAAGCCGAGCGCGACCATGACCGCGAAGGTGATGAGCAGCGAAAGCGCGAAAGGGACGCGGCGTTCGACCAGGCTGACGAAAGTGAGTGCTGCAAACAGCACCATCGAGCCTTGCGCGAAGTTCAGCACGCCCGAGGTCTTGTAGATCAGCACGAATCCGATGGCGACGAGCGAGTACATGACGCCCGACAGCAGGCCTCCGACCAGCACCTCGATGACGAAGAGGAAATCATAGTAGCTCATCAGATGCCCTCGCCGTCTTCGCCCTCGGCGGTGCCGAGATAGGCCCGGATCACCGCAGGATCGGCGCGCACCTCGGCCGGCGTGCCGTCGGCGATCTTGCGGCCGTAGTCGAGCACGGCGACGCGGTCGGAGAGGCCCATGACAACGCCGATGTCGTGCTCGATCAGGATGATGGTGACGCCGTGCCGGTCGCGCGCGGCGCGCACGAAGCCGGCCATCTCGGCCTTCTCGGTCGCCGTCATGCCGGCCATCGGCTCGTCGAGCAGCAGCAGCTTCGGCTCGGCGACCAGCGCGCGCGCCAGCTCGACCCGCTTCTGCAGGCCGTAAGGCAAGGTGGCGACGAGGCGGTCGGCGACGCTTTCGAGATGCAGGAAGGCGACTATCTGATCGGTCTTTTCGGCGATCATGGCATCCTCGCGCCGGGCGCGTGGCAGGCCTGCAATGTGTTCGACAAAACTGGCGTGCCTGGTGTGGACGCGGCCGGACGCGATGTTGTCACGCACCGAAAGCCCGCCGAACAGCGCCAGGTTTTGGAAGGTTCGTGCAACGCCCAGTCGCGCCAGACGGTTCGCCGGCACCCGGGCAAATGGCTGTCCGTCGATCGTGATCGTGCCGTGGTCGGCGTGGTAGAGGCCGCTGATGATGTTGATCAGCGAGGATTTGCCGGCGCCGTTGGGGCCGATCACCGCGCGGATCTCGCCGCTCTTGACCTCAAGGTCGACATCGCTCAATGCCGTGACGCCGCCAAAGGAAATACCGATCCCATTCAGCGTCAGGATCGCATCAGCCTTTGCCGACAGGCGCGCCCGGCGCGTGTCCTCCACGGGGCCAACACCAGCAAGAATGCGGGAAATTTCGGGCGCGCGCTCGTATGCGGCGGCTCCCAGCGAAGCACCAATCATGAAACGTCCCTGTTTTTGAAGGAGAGCTGGCGGCGGCCCGAAGGCCGCGCCTGACCTATTCCGCGGCGACAAGCTCCCTGTCGCGAGCTGCTTCCAGTTCGCGCACCAATGGGATGACGCGCTTGCCGAAGAACTCGACCTCTTCCTGGAAATGCAGGAAGCCGAGCAGGATCAGGTCGGCGCCGGCATCCTTGAGCTTCAGGATGCGTTCGGCGATCTGTTCAGGCGTGCCGATGAGATTGCTGCGGAAGCCGTCATTGTATTGCACGAGATCCTCGAAGGAGGATTTCGCCCAATTGCCTTCGCCTTCCGGCGAGGCCTTGCCGGCATTCTTGACCTGATCGGCAAAGCCCTGCACCGCCTCCGGATTCGCCTTGGCGATGATCTCGTCGAGCACGGCGCGCGCTTCCTGCTCGCTCTCGCGGGCGATGGCGAAAGCGTTGACGCCGATCCTAACCTTGTGGCCGTTGGCTTTCGCCTTGGTGCGGATGTCGTCGACCTGCTTCCGGATCTCCTCCGGGGTATTGCCGTTGGTGAAATACCAATCGGAGACACGAGACGCCATGTCGCGAGCGGCTCGCGACGAGCCGCCTTGGAATATCTCGGGCAAGGGCTCGATCGGCTTCGGCTTCATGGAATAGTTGGTGAAGCGGTAGAAATCGCCCTTCAGCGTGAAACTGTCTTCCGTCCAGATGCCGCGCAACGCTCGGATAAATTCCTCCGACCGGCGATAGCGCTCGTCATGATCGAGCCAGAGTTCGCCAATCGCGGCGAACTCGCCTCGGAACCAGCCGCTGACGACATTGACGGAGACGCGGCCATTGGTCAGGTGGTTGATGGTAGCGATCTGCTTGGCCGCCAGCGCAGGGTTCCACGGGCCGGGCAGGATCGCTGCGATAACCTTCAGCGTTGTGGTCGCGGCAAGCAAGGCATGGCTGAACGAGACTGATTCGTGCTGGTTGTCGGCCCCATAGCCGGCCGTGAAACGGATCTGGCTCAGCGCATAGTCGAACCCGTTGGCCTCGGCAATCTGGGCGAGCTTGCGGTTGTAGTCGATATCCCAACCTGTCCGCTGCTCAATGTTGGAGATCACCAGGCCGCCGGAAACATTCGGGACCCAGTAGGCGAATTTGATGGCGTCGGAATGCGAACTCATGTCGTCGTTTCCCCTGTTGATTGGCTCAGCCGACGCGGGTGGCGACGGCAGCATTTGCGTGACTGGAGTTGAGCAAGGAGACCGCGTCGGTGGCAGCCCTTGCAATGCGCTCGATGATGGCTGCGCCGACGATTTCGCCATCGACGAAATCGTCGGGCGCGCCGTAGACGCCCGTAGGGACGGTGACAGCGCCAAAAAAGCCGAACAATGGCCGGAGCTGATGTTCGAGGACCAGGCCATGGTATGGGCTCCCGCCGGTCGCGGCGAGAAGCACGGTCTTGCCCGTCAACGCGCGATAATCGACCAGGTCGAACAGGTGCTTGAGGGCGCCAGTGTAGGAAGCCCTATAGACAGGCGTTCCGACCACGAGCAAATCGGCCTTCTCGACACGCTGGATAATCGCTTCTCCAGATGCGCCAAGTGCGCCGCGGGATAGTCCGGCGAAAAGTGAGGGTGCCGCCTCCGTGATCTCGATCAGACCGGTGTCTGCAGGCACGCGCAACGCGACCGCCTTGACCAGCGCATTGACCACCGCCGTGGTACGGGACGGGTTGCTTACGCCGCCCGATATTCCGAGAACCGATAATCGTGCCAAGTCATCAATCTCCCACACTTTGCATGCGCGCTAGGCCGCACCAAACCAGATCAAACGATATTCTATTAAATCTGTAGAGCTAAGGTACTTTGTTCCGATGTTTTGACGTCAATGGGAAAAACGGCGCTGTTACCCACATGGCAAAGGGGTGGAATCTTTAACGATCGGCTAAAACCCACAGTTACGACAATCAAGCTGCCGGTACCCATCGCGGTCCGTCTCTCATAAATAACTGCAGATATCGTGGAGCTTGAGACTTTAATCGCAGATCCAAAGTGACGCCGCAGAGGCAGCTCGACCGCAGATGAGACCAAAGAAGTGACTTCGCGCCAAGCCAGAGAGCACCTGAGCACAGTAATAACTGACTGACGTACACGTCTCCTTCGCCTACCGTTTTCCAAGGACGCCAAGCTCGCAACTTGAGGCGCTTGCTACCGAAGGGTGTCGCTTCATTGTTTGATTAGACCCGCTTCTCTTTATGCGTACCGAAGATCCCGACGTTCGGCGGAGATTTGAACAGCATCACGCGCCGGCGGTCGGCTGCTGCGCGGCAGCGAGCAGCTAATCCTCGATCTCGACGTCGGCGTTGTAGTGATGGGAGGAAAAGCCGGGCACTATGGCGCCCTCCAGCAGCTTCCCCTTCGACAGAAGTCCAGCATCCTCGAGCGCCTCGAAATCCGGCAGGTCGCGCAGCGTGTCGAGCCCGAACTCCACCAGGAACTCTTTTGTCGTCACGTCGGTGTAGGGCGCGCCTGGGGTCGGGCTGCGTGGACCGGAGGCGATGAGCTTCGCACCACGCAGATGGCCGACCAGGTCGCGGCTGATCTCCTTGCCGAAGAATGGCGATAGCTCTCCACGGGTGATCGGTTGGAAATAGGCGATGCACATCAACACCAGCACGTCCGACTGGGTCAGGTCTACACCACGCACGCTGTCTCCTACGGCCTTGCCAAATGCACTGCGGATGGCGTCGGCATAGGCCGGGGCGGGTCAGGTGTTTCCAGCCGCCGGCGACGGAGACCAAATCATAGGGGCCGGCCGCGCAACTCTTCGCGGATATCGTCGATTAGCAGATCGATGCTGCAGTTCTTGCCGACGATCCGCGCCAGCGTCGCACGGCCAACGGGCTCGCTGGCTGCAAAGATCGTCGCCTCGACGCGCTGCATCCTTTCGCGCCACCGCGCCTCCGGCGGCAGATGATCCAGCTCCCGATCAAACAGCTGGTCAGCTGATCGACGGTCGTAACCCGACCAAACCCACCACTAACGTGTATGCAGCGTCCTGCGCACATATTTTACTTACGCGTAGTGGCGCGGCGTCGGAGGCCGACTGCTAGGAAGCGGTCGAGCATTGCATTCACCTGGTCAGCCACTTCGATGGTGTTGAAATGGCCAGCTAACAACGTCTTGGCCAGGATGAGCTGCGAACAACGAGCCTTTAGCCAGTCGAGATCCCGGGTAGCGTTCACTAACGGCACAGTATCAATCGGTCCTGAGTCTCGGCAAAATAGGAACCGACTGATGCTGAAACACGATGGTCTGTAAGAGGCACCAAGTGGGGATAAATGTCGACTTGGCCCGGTGCAGAAGCATCGGCGGAATGACGTGGATGCGTAAAGCCAGTCGGCAAGATGCCGACGCGGCCGAAGGTGAACTTGAAGGATCTAAATGTCTGAGCAGGATCGGACCGCCAGTATCAAAGCGGCGATCAGACAACGCGCCTATTTGCCACCATAGCCTCCAATTCGTCAACGAGACCGGAGGCGGCCATTTCATCTTTCATGGCACCGCCCAAGCGTCGGGCCGCATCCCGGGCGCGACCAAAACAAGGGCACGAATTGCGACTCTGGCAATGGCCTGTCTACCTGCAACCCCCGACTTCGGCGCCTTGCGACCGGTAATCAGGAGAATCGAAAAAACAGCCAATACGGCAAACAGGGCGGACGACCGCCCATGGGTTAGTTCCATCAGAAACCCGACTAGTCCTCCTTCGCCGGGGTCGGGACCGAGATGGGCGGCACACATCCCGAAGACAGCCAGGCCCCGAGCGAGGTCGATGCCGACCAGCCGATCTACCACCGACCCATGGCTCGCGCCGGCCATCGGGGAGTTCTCGGCTGGCGGTGCCTGTGCTATGCTGGGCTCCTTCCTTGGTTATGTCGATCGCGGGGTCCGCGACAGGAGAGCCGGTCGGCTGCTGCCGTCGTCTCACCCTCAAGGGTGCAAATCTCGTTCCAATCTGACGGATCGAGCCGGCGACAGAAGTTTATGCTTGCTGTTCAGCTCTTTAGCCGACGGCAAACAACACATCGGCTTACCAAGCCTGTGGCGCGGACCTGACAAACCCCACACAGCGTGTCGCGGGGCCGCCATCTTGAGGCAATGGCGGTGAACCGGCGAGATGCCAATCAGCGTGAGCGTACCTGGTATGTGGCCTGCATACGGGTGCGAGATATTCTGATTGTCCCACACACCCTCAGGCGTCAAAAGACTCCTGGTTCAGCTCTATCGATCTGCGTCAGTATGAAATTCCCGAGCTGGAGCTTCGTCCTTTGCGCGTCGGGAAACGCAGCCGCTGGCCTCCCGGCCGAACGAGCAGTCTTCCGACATGTTTGCCGCCGAACAGCGGTGCATTGAGGAAAGTGCCCCACCGGTCGTCTGGCGCCGGCCCAGTTGGCACGACGCTGATCGGCTGGGCGACCCTCTCGATGGGGTCGTGACCTCAGAGAGCCACGTTGAGCATCCGGAGGTGGTCGGTGCCGGAGCGCGTCGGGGCGTCATCCTTCAGAAGCTGATGGAGGAGCTTGTCACGGGCGAGCTCGCGGGAGAGACTGGACGCAAGCGCGTCCCGCGCGCGCGAACTGCTCGATCAACTGATCTCAGACGACGACGATTCTCGGCCAGATTCCAAAGAGAGGCCGCGGCGGCGCTTCGCGGGCTCGCGTTACCACAGATCGCAGAACTGTGATCTCGCCTTGTGCCCGAGATCGCAATCTGAGCTCGCGACGAAGCATATCGCCGGACGGGCCGATGCCTTCGCGATCATCAAAGGACGGGTCGACGCCGCGATCAATTGGAAATCGGACGTGAATCCCACGCCTACGTCCGCGAGGCGCATGTGCAGCAATTGCGCGATTACCTTTCTGCGACGGGCGCCGAACGCGGAGCGAGCGGCGAGGTCACCTGGATCCAACGGCGGACGCATTGGGCGCTCGCGATCAATAGTATCCTCAGGATCGATTGCAGCGCTTCCGAAGTGAGTACCGCCAATTAAAAGTCGGTTGCCTTTTTCCACCGCCGCCTCACACATCGTGTTGGAGCTGAAGAGCTACCTGCAAATCCTCGCAGCGGGCGCGGCCACATCCCTGATTTTACAAATTAACACGTCTTGATTTTTAGAAAATGCCACGTGCGATGATGGCGCCGCCAAAAAACAATGTCACGCGAGATGATCATGCCTGAGGTAAATGGTCCGCCAAAGTTTGGAACGGTATACCGGTTGAATGATGGATACACCAGGCCGGATAAGGGCTTCGGGTTCCGGACGACGAAACTAATCGACGGATACGCGCTGCGCTTGAGGGAAGCTGCATGCGCGTTACGGTTATCACCATCCAGGGATGCCGGACATGATCTTGAATAGTGACATTGCAGGCCAAAGAGCGGCCGAGGAGCTAGCAGAGGGCCTGAAATCGCAGGGCAAGCAGCAATACGAAGACAGGTCGAGGGAACGCGAACGAGATATGTCTCGTTAGGTCGCACGTTGCAGCAAGGGTGCCGTCGGAAGGCAATCCGCCGTGTCCTGAACGAGGTAACCTGCACTTTTCGAGAATTGCCACGGCGGTACCCTATTTTCGGCTGTGAAGCACACGAGACCCGCGACGTGAGACCCAGTTGCTCAATGCCCAGTTGCTCAATGAGCTTTCTTACGAATAAGGGAGAATTTCCGCGGCCGGACTCTCTCTGAGTGGGCGTGCATGACTGCCAACGGAAGGTCTTGCACGCACCCTTGCGATCTTGAGCAATGGTCGCCATGACTTTCTTCTTGCAGGCTTTTGAGTGGCCCAGCCTGCGATCACCAGACCCCACCGACTCTAAAGAGCGTGGCAGACGGGATAGTCGAGGTTGCCCGGGCACAACCACGCTCAAGGCTTGCGCCGCCCAGAGGACACGCTGAAAAGGCAGCATGGGGGCGCGAGCTCGCCATTCACGAGAGATTCGACATGAAGACCATGCAAGAAAAAGACATTCCGGCATTCGTGCAATCAGTTGTGGACGCCGGCTGCAACATTTGCGCGATTGGCAACTTGGGATACGTCTTTGGCGATGCTGATTTGACGCCGGCGCAACGGAGGGCCGTCGAGCACAGCTGCGTAGGATTGCTGAAATCTACGGCGAACGCGATCATCTCATGGACGAGATAGCTGTATATCTGCGGTCGATCGGACGCCATGTCGAGGTTGAGCCGAAGACAGGTGTTTCCTGATGGCCGCGATCGCGTTCCGTAGTCGCCATTTCTATTGGGTAACGAGAAGCCGTCTTCCAACCTCTGAATCAAAAAGGAGGTGACCCCCAAAGGCCGCTCTCGAGACCGCAAGTCTGAGCCGCTGACGCATGGCGATAACCAGACTGTCCGAACTGGGCGGCGATATTCTTCGCGTCGATGCCTTCCTCGACCAGGCCGCGGTAGGCGGCGATCTCATCTACCGCATGCATAGCCAAGCCAGGGAAGTTTTCGGCAGCGGAATTCTCGGTCGCTTCCTCTTTGATGACTGGAGGGCGCGGCCGATCCGGCCGCCGACGACCCCGCAGGGATTGCCATGAGGCGGACCAATACTCGGATAATGGCGGCCGGATATGTAGCGATCGATCGCCGCACCAACATATCAATGCAATAGCTTAGTTGCTTTCAAAGGCGGTCGTACAAACTGCAAGCAAGCTAAACGATTTCGTCAACTCTTCCTCGCAGAGCGAAAACTCCGCGGCCCATGCGATTTCTCTGCTGGAACAGCGGCACATCCTCAGCGCCAGGACACGGCCGCCGCCGTCGGGTTTTACGAAGCCGGTGATTGCATAAGTTGCCCGCAAGATGTCATTGGTATCGGGAACGCCGCCGATGCTGCATCCTGAATCGAGCGGCCGCCCGCACCTGCCAGCCCGACGACCAGATCATTATCTGCAAGTCCATCTACCTGGACGAGGTGCAAATCACCTCGCTGAAGCCGCGAATCGTCACCTTCGACCAGGATAACCACATCCGTGACCGCCTGAGCTACTCGGTCGATCTCGACGCACATGGCCGATACAGTTTCTCCATCCTTCACGAAGCGAAAGAGGCTTTGGCCATTCCAGCCCTGGTCTCCGGGGCGTGACTTGTCCCCGATGCATGCGCGAGCTCTCCGCCCGGTTTTGACAGGCCGCCGGTCATCGCCACCGGCCGAAGGCGCCCGAATGCGCTTGACAAGATAGCGTCGGCCCGTCCAACCTGACGCATTCACCAGGGGAGTCCCGGCAAGGGGCTGAGATACTGCTTGCTTTCGCGGCGCAGTGACCCGTTGAACCTGATCCAGTTCATACTGGCGTAGGGACGGTGCAAGCGCTTTGCGGGAGTTTATGCCCGAGGTCCTGTTTCGGCAGGTCGACAGAAGCGTCTTTTCATCCTTCCGGCACAGAACTGGGTCTCCAATGCATGAGCAAAGGAGCCTCACGATGAATGCCCTCCCCCCCGCCGTGTCGACGGGACCACTGCCCGCCTCACGCAAGGTCCACAAATCCGGCATCCTCCACCCGCAGATCAAGGTGCCGGTGCGCGAAATCTCCGTCCATCCGACAGCGGGCGAGCCGCCCGTCACCGTCTACGATCCGTCCGGCCCCTATACCGACCCGGCTGTCGAAACCAGCATTGAAAACGGTCTTGCCCGGCTTCGCCACGAATGGATCACCGCGCGCGGCGATGTCGAGGCCTATGACGGGCGCCACGTGCGGCCGGAGGACAACGGATTTGTGACCGGTGAGCGCCTGACGCCGGAATTTCCCATTCGCAGCCGGCCACTCAGGGCCAAGGCAGGCAAGGCGGTGACCCAACTTGCCTATGCGCGCGCCGGCATCATCACCCCCGAAATGGAGTTCGTCGCCATCCGCGAGAACCTCGGCCGTCAGATGTCGCGCGGCAAGCTGCAGCGCGACGGCGAAGCCTTAGGCGCGGCCATCCCCGATTTCGTCACGCCGGAGTTCGTGCGCGATGAGGTGGCACGCGGACGCGCGATCATTCCCGCCAACATCAATCATCCCGAGAGCGAACCGATGATAATCGGCCGCAATTTCCTGGTGAAGATCAACGCCAATATCGGTAACTCGGCGGTCACCTCCTCGATGGCCGAAGAGGTCGAAAAGATGGTCTGGGCGATCCGCTGGGGCGCCGATACGGTGATGGACCTGTCGACCGGCCGCAACATCCACAACATCCGCGACTGGATCGTGCGCAATGCGCCGGTGCCGATCGGCACGGTGCCGCTCTATCAGGCGCTGGAGAAGGTGGGCGGCATCGCCGAGGATCTGAGCTGGGAGGTCTATCGAGACACGCTGATCGAGCAGGCCGAACAAGGCGTCGACTACTTCACCATCCATGCCGGTGTGCGGCTGCATTACATCCCGCTGACCGTCGACCGGGTCACGGGCATTGTCTCGCGCGGCGGCTCAATCATGGCCAAATGGTGCCTGCACCATCACCGCGAAAGCTTCCTTTACGAGCACTTCGCCGAAATCTGCGACATCTGCCGGGCCTATGACGTGTCCTTTTCGCTCGGCGACGGTCTTCGTCCCGGCTCGATCGCCGACGCCAATGACGCAGCACAATTCGCCGAGCTGGAAACGCTTGGCGAGCTGACGCAGATCGCCTGGGCGAAGGATTGCCAGGTAATGATCGAAGGCCCCGGCCACGTGCCGATGCACAAGATCAAGGAGAACATGGAAAAGCAGCTCGCCGTCTGCGGCGAGGCGCCCTTCTACACGCTTGGACCGCTGACGACCGACATCGCCCCGGGCTATGACCACATCACCTCGGGCATCGGCGCCGCCATGATCGGCTGGTTTGGCACCGCCATGCTCTGCTACGTCACGCCGAAGGAGCATCTCGGCCTTCCCGATCGCAACGACGTCAAGATTGGCGTGATCACCTACAAGATCGCCGCCCATGCAGCCGACCTGGCGAAGGGCCATCCGGCCGCGAAAGTCAGGGATGATGCCCTTTCCCGCGCGCGCTTCGAGTTCCGCTGGGAGGACCAGTTCAACCTGTCGCTCGACCCCGAAACCGCGCGCTCCTTCCACGACCAGACCTTGCCCAAGCAGGCGCACAAGATGGCACATTTCTGCTCGATGTGCGGGCCGAAATTCTGCTCCATGCGTATTTCTCACGACATCCGCGCCGAGGCACAGAAAGAGGGCATGGCGGCAATGGCGGCGAAATATCGCGATGGCGGCGATCTCTACCTGCCGGTAGACGAGACCGGCGTACGGGTCATGCCAGAGGCGCCGGAAGCGTCATGAGGGTGCTGGTCAAAGGGGCCGGCGTCGCCGGCCTCACCGCGGCCTTCGAACTCACCGCCCGCGGCGCGACGGTCACAGTCGCCGAGATCCGGCATGGCCTTGGCGGCAATGCATCGTGGTTCGCGGGCGGCATGCTGGCGCCATGGTGCGAGTGTGAAAGCGCCGAGCAGCCAGTGCTGGATCTCGGACGCGATGCCGCCGGCTGGTGGGATGCAGTTCTGTCCGGCCAGTTGACACAGGCCGGAACGCTGGTTGTTGCTGCACCGCGGAATGCGGGCGAGCTTGACCGGTTCGCCAGCCGCACGTCCGGCCATCGGCGTGTCGATGAAGACGAGATTGCACTCCTGGAACCCGATCTCGCCGGCCGCTTCCGGCGCGGACTGTTCTTCCCCGATGAGGCTCATCTCGACCCGCGCCAGGCGATGGCGGCACTTCATGACAAGCTTGCAGCCATGGGTGTCGAATTCCACTTCGGCACCGACGCCCGGCATGTTTCCGGCTTCGATCGTCAGATCGATTGCACGGGGATGGCGGCAGAAGACGACGGGCTGCGCGGCGTTCGCGGCGAGATGCTGATCCTGCGCACGCCGGACATTTCGCTCTCACGCCCGGTCCGGCTGCTTCATCCGCGCTTTCCGCTCTACGTGGTGCCGCGTACCGATCACCGTTTCATGGTTGGCGGGACGATGATCGAAAGCCAGTCCACAGGACCGGTCACGGCGCGATCGATGATGGAGCTGCTGGGTGCCGCCTATGCCCTCTATCCGGCCTTGAGCGAGGCCGAGATCGTTGAAACCGGTGTCGGCGTCCGTCCGGCCTTTCCCGACAACCTGCCGCGCGTCGAAACGAACGGCGAGATCATAGCAATCAACGGGCTCTATCGTCACGGCTTTCTCCTCGCCCCCGCCATGGCGCGCCAGGCTGCCGACCTGGTTTTCAGTCAAAACAGAACCAAGGAGCTTGCCCATGAAACTAATGGTCAACGGCGAAGCGCATGAGGTTGCCGCCACCACGCTGGCGGAGCTACTTGCCGCGCTCGACTATGAGGGCGATTGGCTGGCAACGGCCGTCAACAGCGACCTCGTGCACAAGGCCAACCGGGCGGAGTTCCGATTGAGCGACGGTGACCGGATCGAAATCCTCTCGCCCATGCAGGGAGGCTAGCATGTTCGATCTTCTCGGGACGACACTTCCCTCCCGCCTGCTTCTCGGCACGGCTCAGTATCCTTCGCCGGCCATCCTTGCCGACGCGATCACGGCGTCAGGCACGTCGGCAGTGACCGTCTCCTTGCGACGTGAGATGGCAGGCGGTAGGGCCGGCGAAAAATTCTGGTCGCTGATCCGCTCGCTTGGCACGAGAGTCCTTCCCAACACGGCAGGCTGCCACTCCGTCAAGGAAGCGGTCACAACCGCGAAAATGGCGCGCGAAGTGTTTGGGACGAGCTGGATCAAGCTCGAAGTGATCGGCAACCACGACACTCTACAACCGGACGTGTTCGGCCTGGTTGAAGCCGCCCGCATTCTTTCCGAGGACGGCTTTTCGGTATTCCCCTATACCACCGACGACCTTGTTGCCGCCGAGCGGCTGCTTGCGGCGGGCTGCAAGGTCTTGATGCCGTGGTGCGCACCAATCGGTTCCGCCATCGGGCCGATCAACATCATGGCGCTACGCTCGATGCGCAGACATTTCCCTGGCGTCCCGCTGATCGTGGATGCCGGGCTCGGACGGCCGTCGCACGCGGCGACCGTCATGGAACTGGGCTTTGACGCCGTGCTCCTGAACACGGCGGTCGCCAAGGCGGCCGATCCGGTCGGCATGGCGCGTGCTTTCGGCAAGGCGGTCGAGGCCGGTCGTGCGGCTTTCGGCTCGGGAATGCTCGAACCGCGCGACGTCGCCGAGCCATCGACGCCGACATTGGGGAGTGCGGCTTTTTCATGAAGCTCGATCCCTTCTACCTGATCGTCGACAGCGCTGCCTGGATCGAGCGGTTGGCGCCGCTCGGCGTCAAGCTGGTTCAGCTTCGCATCAAAACCATGGATGAAACCGGGCTGCGCGCGGAGATCCGCAAGTCGAAGGCCTTGTGTGTCCAATACAAAAGCCAGCTCATCGTCAACGATCATTGGCGCCTGGCAATCGAGGAGGGCTGCGATTTCGTGCATCTCGGCCAGGAGGATCTGCAAACCGCCGACCTCTCGAGGATACGGTCAGCCGGTGTCAGGCTCGGGTTGAGCACGCATGATCATGTCGAGCTGGAAACGGCCATGTTTGCTGAGCCCGACTATGTCGCGCTCGGTCCGATCTATCCCACCGTCTTGAAGAAGATGAAGTGGGCGCCACAAGGGCTAGAGCGGATCAGCGAGTGGAACCGGCGAGTGACGCCGATCCCATTGGTCGCCATCGGCGGCCTCAACCCCGACCGCCTCGACGGCGTCTTTGAGGCCGGAGCCAACAGCGCGGCAGTGGTCACCGACATCACGTTGAGCTCCGACCCCGAAGCGCGCACGCGAGAATGGATCGAAAAGACGGACCGATGGCGATGAGACGAGAACCGCATGTGCTTGTCGTTGGCGGATCAGATTCCAGCGGGGGTGCTGGAATAGCACGCGACATCGAGACGATCTCTGGCATTGGCGTGCGCACCTGTCTGGCCGTCACAGCGCTAACGGTGCAAACGCACGACGCCGTGATCGAAATCCATCATTCGCCACCCGGCCTGGTGGCCAATCAGATGTGCGCCGCGCTGCAGGCCAACGACGTGGCCACAATCAAGATCGGCATGCTGGCGACTGCCAAGATCATTGTTGCCGTTGCCGCAGTGCTGCGCAAATACCCGCATGTCTCCGCAGTACTCGACCCTGTGCTGGCCTCCACCTCAGGCCGCGCACTTCTGGAAGCAGGCGCTATCGCTGCCATGAAGCGCGATCTGATGCCGCTTTGCTGCATTGTCACGCCCAACCTCCCTGAACTGGCGCTCCTTATTGGTTCCGAACTGGCATCGGATGAGGACGGAGCGCTCCAACAAGGAAAAAGACTGCTGGCCGCCGGCGCTCAAGCCCTGCTGATCAAGGGTGGGCATGCGTCGGGACCTCAATCGACCGATATTCTGTTGCGCTCCGATCACCAACCAATGCGCTTCGACACACCGCGCCTTGCAACATCGATGCGCGGCACAGGTTGCATGCTGGCCAGCGCGATTGCGGCGCATCTGGCGAAGGCGAAGCCGCTCGAAGACAGCGTGCGCGAAGGCAAGCTGTTCGTGTTCGAGAAGCTTCAGAAATGCCGGCTGAATAAGCACAACGTTCTGCGTCCAGCCAAGCAGACCCATTTTCCAGAATTTTTCCCGTAGCGAGACTAAAGAAGGGGCTACTACTTCTCTATGCCATCCTTACAACGCTGTGTTCCACACTGCCCTTTTATGCGACTTTCGAAGCACAAAGCATGAACGTTGTTGCGCAGTAGCATCTATTTCCTACTCTCCATCTAGCCAGCTTTACGCCAATGCACGCCTTCGAAACTACGCCTCTTGACCCAATAAGCGCTGGTGATCGCCCTCGCGAAAGGATACCGCGTTCCTTGTGGTCGCTAAATGTGAAAACAGGTTCGTAGAACCCTTGCGAAAGCAGTCGATACGTTGCACCTGAAAACTGGGTCGGCTAACACATCGCTGCGCACCTTGCGCTGCATCGGCTGTTCAGAGCACGCAAGTTTGTTCCGGAAAACTGGTACGCTGATCTATGGTGGAGTAGGGGCGACGCGCGGTCACTCAGCCACTTTACCGGGCACTTCAATCCGCCATATAGCGGCGGGCTCGATCAACCAGCTTCCAGCAAACCGGCTTGGTTCAGTGCGATCATGTCGTGATGCGTACATACAGGCGATCGTAGGATGAAACAGGAGACCGGAGGCACGCCACTCCCTGCGCAGCGTTCTTCATCGGGCGCCAGGGCTGCCCTTGCTGGCTTCGACTATCAGTTGGACGTCTCAATCCTCGTTGCACTCGATTTGCTTCTCATTCGGAAGTCGGCATCCCAAATCATCCTTGAACCCGAGAATGACGAGGATATCGAAGCCGTTCTAAACTCAGAACGTACAGATACTACTGAAACTCATAGCCGGATGTGCGGCTACTCCCTAATCGTTCAAGTAAAACGGAGGACCGGCGAGCCTTGGAGCGTCGCTGATTTTCAGGCGCTGCTTAAACATGGCAAGGCGCGTAAAGCGGCGCGGGAACAACTGGAGAACCCACTCAATCGCTACCTCCTCGTCACAACGGCCGCAGTCCGCGGCGCTCTTCTCAATTTGCGGGTAGAAGACTTCGAGGAGTGGCCGGAGCAGGGACGTATGTCTCAGGACCTTCGGCAGAATCTTCCAAACGGGGCGGACGGCCGCGTCGCCATCTGGGCAGGCGCTACGGACTATGTGATTGGACAAAAGATCCAGACACTACTGGGCTTCCTCCATGTTCCTCACGATCGATTGCCAGAATGTCGGGCAAGGCTCAGGCAAGAAGCCGGCAGGCGTATGCGCGGCCTTGGCCCATGCGCATGGTCACGCGATGACATTGAGGTACTCATCCGTTCTTGTGGAGGATTTCTAGCAAGCTCTGCCCGGCTGGAGCACTATGTGCGCCCGGCAAATTGGGGCGAGTTGTACGCTAAGCTCCAGTCGGCTAACGCGCTCCTGATCAAGGGACCTTCGGGTGCGGGAAAGACGCTGGCCGCACTCGCACTCTGCGAGGAGGCGCGCAAGGATCAACCGCACCTTGCCATTGTGTCCCTTTCCGACAATCCCGCGCAGTTGAGACCGCAGCAGAGTGGTCCTACGCTGTTCTATGTCGATGATCCATGGGGTCAATCCAGGCTCAAACAGGGACATGAGCCTTGGACTGTCCAACTGCCGCGCATTTTCCGAGAGGCTCGGCCAGATTGCCGCTATATCGTCACCAGTCGCACCGATATGCTTGCATTGGGCAAGGCTGAAGACGAGTTGGAGCATTGGTCTGTCACACTCGACGCGGCTAGCTACGAGGACGGACAACTCGCGAAAATTTACGACCGACGGATTGATTTTTTGCCCGCTCAACTTCAGGCACAAGGCTTATCCTTTCGCTCGCATGTTCTGAAGAACCTCACGACCCCGCTTGAGATCGATCGCTTCTTCGGCGAACTTTCCAAGGGGCCTGAGCCGGATGAGAATGATGGCGCGCTCCTGCATCGGGCGATCGCCCTCGCACATCGGGAAGCCATTCAAGGGGTCGTGGTGCAGGACTTGGTCCAGGACACGATCGGTTGGGCTGCTGTGCTATGGGCATTGTTGCGGGCGCGATCAAAGGTCGATCACTCCACGTTGACAATTCTGCAGCGCAAGATGCGCCAGCAGGACGAACGATACAGTGCAGGTCTGACACCGCTGGCCAACTTCCTGGTAGCCGCACGCCATCTCCGGCAACCTCAAGACAGTATTAGTTTTTCCCATCCGTCTGTGCGCGACGGATTCGAGGCGTTTCTGCAAAACGATCCAGCGTGTTCCGCAGCAACCATTGAGGCTCTTATCGACGGCTTAACCCGCATCCAAGGCGATCGGAAAGACTGGGCCATTGAAACCGCTGCGCAGGTTGCCAGGTTGGGACTGGAAGAATTCTCTGATCATTTCGAATGTCCACCAGCTGCCCAAGCTATCCTGGACCAGTGGTTGACTGCAGGTCTTCTCGACCCGGCATCGCAGTTTTCGGAGCTGCTATCGCTCGCCTCAACCGTGGCCAGCGTGGACTGCCAACCTGGCAACCTAGCGCGTTGGTTTACGACAGGTTTTCAAGTCGGGGGGCAGGTGTTTAATGACGAATGGGCTTCGCCGTCCTTCGACGAGAAATGGAAAGCCGCTGTCCGCGACAATCCGTACAGCCATGCCATATGCGCCCGGTTCGTACGAACGGTTCTGGCACAGACAAATGACAATTATGGTGCGGACTTTGCGACCCGAATTTCTGAACTTGGCGGAAACCTGACGGACGCCTTTCTCGATGCTGCGATGCAAGTGGCAAGCGGAGGCTACTATCACAATGCTTCGACAATCGTGGCGGCCTCCTTGGTTGACCGTCCCCGATATGAAAAAGTACTTGCAGCGGCTTTAGGAACTCTAAGGGTCGGGCCCGAACAGCGAGCTGAACTCGATGCCCTTTCGGAAAGAATTCAAAACGGCGAGCTCGATGCAGCGGCCGAAGATTGGTACTCTGATCCGGGAGATGGTCATCTTGGTCCCGAAGAGATGGTCACGGCATATGTCGATACGATCCGTGCCGATGGCGATTGGGAAGCGCTTTCCCATCACGCTCTGCTAAAGGATCTGCTTCCCTATTGGTGTAATGCGATCCACGCTTCGCCTGGTTCGGCCTCGCTAGATGAAGTCGAAGCAGTGGTCCAACGCGGGACTCACCTTGGCTGCGAAGCTCGAGCTTGGCGACTGGCGGCAACGCGATGGGACAATCGATTCTTACGGCAACTCACCGAGCGAATCCTTGCCCAAGACGACGATGCTGAGGTGCGAAGCGCCCTTGGCTTTTGCCTTGCAAATGCCGCATCCGAATCGATTTCGGAGATCCTGTCGATTCCAAGTTTGACGACGCAACAGCGCGTCGTCATCACTTTCGACCTTTGGAGCGTTGCGAAAGACAGTACCATCGCCGATCACGTGAAGGCGCAACTGCCTTTCGCCGAGCGGAAAATTTTCGGATTGCTGAAGAGAGAGGGCGAACTATGGGAACCCGCGACTGGTGCGGCGCTGACGCTTTTGTCCGATACTATCCCGTCAGCCTCGCCGGCCCTGCTCAACCAAATTGCGCGTATAGAGTTAGCAAGCGGCGAACCACCCGATATAGCTCTCAAGAGAGCCCTTGAGCTATCAATTACGCCGGTTGACGCCGTTGATGCTGTTTCGCTGGCAGTCCATGCTGAGAAGGGGGACCTCGTCCGATTTGCCCTGGACCAGCGTGTTGCTGATGCGCGCCAACTCGCCCTAGAGACACTCGGTGCGCGTGAGTCAACGCCTTTCGGCCCGTCTCTTCTCGCGTTAGTCGATGACAAGGGAAGCCGCGTCAGGCGTGCCTTGGTAGGGCTTCTCTCAGAACGCCAACATCCCAGACATTACGATGTTCTACTCAAGATTTGTCGCGACAGCTGGTCCAACACGGAACCATTTCATGATGAACCGCCATCTTATCCGATCGCAAGAGAGGCAATCGATGCGATCGGAAGTTACGATCAGCTCGACGATGAAACTTGCACCCAACTGATCGATATTGGCTCAACGAGCACCGACCGTCTTTTGAGAGTCCGAGCGTTTACAGTCGTTTCAAACAAAGGGACTGCTGGGGCGCGGCGAGCACTTTGGGCAGTTTCGGAGTCACGTCCGTTTGACTGGCGGAATGTGGACGCCATTGATGCCTTGGCTGGTTCCCCCTTTGTTGAGCCAGATATCGTTTCGTCCGTCGGGCTAGCCGACCTTCTACGCCAACCAGCGCCTATCGCAGCGTCAAAGTCCGTGCTGGTTGCTGCACACGCAGATATTGAGGTAGCGGGCGCCACGTTCGATAAGATCGCGCATTCCGATAGCAGCTTGCCACTCTTGTTACTAGGTTGCGTGTTGCTTGCCCGTCGTGACCGTTTCCTGGCCAACCGATTGCTCGACCTCCTACCAGAAGGCCATGTTGCGAGGGGTATTCTCGATATCTCACATCAAAATTTGCTTCCGTCTGGTTGCATCGACGATCTCGGCCATATCCTGGTTCGTCAAGAAGTCCTTCATTGGCTTGGCCGCGGTATCACTACCGAGAACCGAAAAACGCGCCGAAGCTCGGTGGCGCGGCGGCGTTTCGCAGCATGGTGGGAAGTGGGGAGCGGCGCTGTCGTTTAACGACTGTTCACCCCGAGGCAAACTTCTAAGTGAATCCACGCTGCCGAACGACATGCCTTCATTGGATTCCAGCGAGCACGCCGTGCTGATCGGCGCCAATATCCCACCCAGTCGCTTAGGTAGCTTGGAAGGCGCAAAGATCGAAGCCGTAGCGAGGATAGAACCGCTCGACTTTTCGTCTGCACTTCCCCCCGTGTCGCGTCTGAAGATGAACCGTTTCTATCTCATACCACGCGCAATGCGCCGCTCGCCTTTATATGATTATGCAGCCAAAGGTAGTGCGCAGATTCGAACCGTCAGATCGGGCGACGACTTGGCCCTGACAGGGCGAAGACGCCGGCGTCACGCCAGTTGATGGTGGACGGGGAGCTTCCCGCGTCCTTCACCAGGCCGGGCGGCCTGGGGGTGGAACTTGACGGCTTCCCCATTTTGACCTATTTACAGAATTCTGTAATTTTAAAATTTGGAATTATCGCTATGACACAGCTCGAATACGACAACATTTTCGACGCTATCGCGGACGATCCGATGGAAGCTGCGGATTTGACGTTGCGGTCGGATCTCGTCAACACGCTCGTCGCTATCTTCAAGGAGCGCGGATGGAAGAACTCCCATATCGGCGCAGCGCTTAACATCCCCCAGTCACGAGTTAGCGAACTTGTGCGTGGTAAGATCGCCGTGCTCTCGGTCCAGAAGCTTTTTGGATATCTGGCAGTGCTCGGGTATCGCTTCAGGCCGGCGCTGGACGGTAGCCATCATGTGGTCTGCCGCGTCGAAGAAAGACAAAGAGAGGCCGCGTAACGGCCTCTCTTTGGTCTCGTCTCCTATTTCTTGGTAGACGTTTTGTCTTTCGCCGCCTTGGCTTCGGCTTGGATTATATCCCGAACCTGGGCCATCATCTCCTTATAGCGGGAGAGTGCGGTATCCATTTCCTTTCGATCAGCCTTTTCGCTGGTCTTCGTAAAGGAATGGAGGATGTAAACCGTGTCGAGGTGCTTTGCGCAGTAGAGGGCTCGGTACGCCGGCGAGCCGTTTTCTCGTAGTTCGATAACGCCCTTCCATTCACCCTTGAGAACCTTGAAGTCGTCGAGTGGGTCGTCGCCCTCTTGAACTCTCCGGATTTCGCCTGAAAAATTGATTCTAATATCTTTTGGAAGGTCCATGAAAGCGCGCTTGGCGCCTTCGTTTACAAACTTAAATTTCTTGGACATCTAATTTCGGATTCCTCATTGCTTGTATCTCTCTCTTTCTCCCACTCACCGGTGGGGCTGGGTCACAGCCTGTCGCAAAACGCAAACAGAGCTACGAGCAATAATATATATTATTGCTCGCCAAGAGTCAATACAACAATAGAGGAATGTCCTATTATTCGACCATACACGCGACGAAAAAAGGTGTCAAGCAAAATTTTAAAATAATTCGGGTCGCCGAAAATCCGCTTAAAGCTTGTTTGCAGACTCCGGTGACGGTCGGCTTCGGCACGTACCACCAAGTGCCGCCCATCAGTCGGTTGAGATTGGTCAGCGAATCCGTCCTCGTCCAACAGAACGAATTTTTGGATGCCGACATGCGCCAGCTGCTGAGCAACGTGCGAGTTACCTCCGCCGAGGCCACCAGGCCGAAGTAACCATCATGCGAATGCCTCGGGGCTAAAACACTTCTCCTGATAGTCGTAACAGGATCGTGCCCGACCGCATCGCTAGGAGTTGATGCTTGTCCGCATAATATTGCGATCTTGTGCAAGTATCGAAGACGACAAGCGGGGGGCATACAGACTCTTGGGGCGCCAAAATTGGGCCTTGATACACTGGCAGCGGATCGCGGGGTAGCCGTGTCGTTCAGCGGGCCGCGCCAGTCGAAAAATAGCGCCAAGATTTCACCGGCCAGTGTGAGGACGCGCGTCGACATCGACGCATCTCCTGGCAGCCTCGTCGGCGTCTACCCTCACAGAGCGCAGGTCCGGTCTGCGCCATCAGAATTCGTGGTGCTCATCCTGACCCATAGCAAGCAGCTGACCGGACCGTGGCCCTATTTTTGGTTCAAAAACAATCTCCGCCTGTTATTCGGCGCTATAGTTTTGAAATATTCCGTGGAAAATATTGATCCGGCGAAACGAGTGCATTTTGAATAACTTCATTTCGTGAAAATTGGCTGCAAGGTCGAATCGTTTCAGACAGCCTGTTTCTGGGCCTGCATCACCGAAGATGGCAGGCCTTGGCGGAACTCAAGTTGGCCGGGGCGGAAACGTGGGTTTGAAAAAGTGAAAATTCCTCTTTCCGCTTTTTCATTCGTCGTTAGATCAAAGAGTACCAGATGACTGGATTGCCAAGGGAGAGCCCGGTGAAGCCACTGGCGGGATCGAACAAACAAGGCGAGCGCTACGTCCGGCCGGACGCGGTGGCCGCCGAGATAGAGGCGGTCCTTGAATGGCCGCTGCCAAAGGCGTTCGCTTTGGCTGCGGCGGGCAAGCTGCGGCCTCAGACGCTTGTCTACCTGATGCGAAACTGCAAGCCGAACCGACCTACTGCGCAATATGATGCCCTGATCGTTGCGTTCTTCTCAAGGCTGCAGCGGGCCGGCGCTCCAATGACAAGGGAAATGTCGAACCTGGACAGGGAGCGCGTGGACGATCTGGTCAAGGACAAGGCATTGAAGTTGATAGAAACCGACCGCCTCGACATCTTCGAGATGAGTTTCAAGCTCGGTGCGGAGCGGCTTTATCTGACTGCAAAGGCCGCCGTTCGGCTTCGCACGAATACCGAGGTCTCGCGCGAGGACCTGATCGAACCGGGCTCCGACCTGACCGGCGAGGAGGCTGCGGATTCGCTGAGCCTGGCCAAAGGTGGGTCGATGCCTTTGGCGGAAGCCAAGGCTATGTTGAACCAGATCTACCAGTTGCTCACCGAAAAAGAGCGCTTGGCCATATTCTACGTTCATCAGGCTGGCCTGACCGAGAAGGAAGCAGGCGAGCAGATGGGCTGCACGGACCGCAACGTCCGATACTTGATCAAGAGCGCGAGCCGGAAGGCCCGGGCGAGCGAGGAGAGCGCGCCACGCCAAAGGCGCGGGAAAGAGTGAGGCCATGAACAGCAACCCAATCCCTATGGATCAGCTTGACGACATACTGGCCGGCGTGCACCTCGAGCTCGAGGACGGCGCTACCGCTGACCGCATCAATCAGATCGCAAACGAGAACCCGCAACTGCGCGCCGAGATTCTGGCCTTTGCCGCCGAATGGTTCGCTTCGGATGGAAGTGATTTGTCGGACGACATCCTTACCGTTCAGCAGACAGTTTCGGAGCATACAATATTGTTGGAGCGGTTTTGGCAGCTGACGATGCCTGCTGCCATCGACCCGTTCGAGAAACTGTCAACTGATGACCTACAAGCATTGGCTGAACGATGCCGCGTCGACCTGATTATCCTGCGTCAGCTTGTCAGGGGCCGCATCGACGAGACCACCATTCCGGGAAAGTTGATTGCCTGGCTCGCAGACGCCACCGGCGCAAGTATGGCGGACATCTGGTCACATCTGTCATCGGGTCAGATCAACGCCGCGGCCGATTATTTCGCGCCTTCCGGCAGGCGCACGGGTGCGAAGGTAAGCTTCGCCGAAGCGATCCTACGTTCCGACCTCAGTCCAGATGACAAACAGTTTTGGCTCGCGCACCTGGAAGCTTGATTGGACCAGTTTGCAGCAATTCGCGCACTTGCTCGGGCGCTCAGGAATGAAGCCGCACTGTCGGATTCTCTGACTGCGATCGAGGTTGCTCGCGGGGCGGCAAAACATCTCGGGCTCACCATCCGACCACATGATCCGGACTACCATGAGCTGGACGGTGCGCATGGCGCGCTCGACCGCCAGTTCAGATTTATCTTCGTGCGCAATGACTTGGCCGATGACGAACTGGCCGAGGTGCTCGCCCATGAGATTGGTCACTTCAAAGTCCATGATGGCGTGGAGAAGGGCTACTATCCCCGCTCGGAAGCCAATGGCGGGGATCCCAACCAGCGCATTGAGACTTATGGCATCAAGGAGCGCCGGGAGGCCCAGGCCAACAGTTTTGGACGAGAGCTGGTTTTGCCGCGGCCGCTTGCCAAGCAACTATTTCTGCAAGGAATGAACGCCAGCCGCATCTCTGAAGACCTCAAGGTGCGCTATGACACCACGCTGCAGCAACTTGCCGACGGCCTGCTTCTGCCTGACCTACAGCCTACGGTCGAGACGTCCAGTCCCGCAAACGACAATTGCAATGAGTCACAGGCCCGCGCGGTCGAACATCGCGGGTCGCCATTCCTGCTTGGGGCCGGGCCTGGAACCGGAAAGACCAAGACCCTCACCGCCAGGATCGTCTCCCTGATTAAGGACAAGGTCCCGCCAGAGAAGATCCTGGCTCTCACGTTCTCGAACAGAGCGGCACTGGAACTGGCCGAACGGGTCCAGCGCGTAGCGGGCTCAAGTGCCGTCAATGTCTGGACCGGAACATTTCATGCTTTCGGATTGGACACGATCCGCAAGCACCATTCGCTCTTCGGCGTCTCGGACGATCCAAAGATCGTCGACGCCAGTGAAGGCGTGGCAATGCTTGAGGAGGTCCTGCCAGCGCTTGATCTGAAGCACTACCTCAATCTCTTCGAGCCGGCGCTGGTGCTTCGCGACATATTGCGAGCGATCGCACGCGCCAAGGATGAATTGTGGAGCTGGGAAGACTACGCGCGGGCTGCCGAACAGATGCACGCGAGGGCACACTCGGATGACGAGGTGGTGGCTGCCGAGAAGGCGCGCGAAGTAGCGCTGGTCTACGAGCACTATCAGAACCAGCTCATCAAGGACCGGGCTGTCGACTACGGCGATCTGATCATGCGACCGACATTGTTGATGCGCTCGGACCAGGATTTTCGGGAGGGAATGCGCAAGCGCTTCACCCACGTCCATATAGACGAATACCAGGACGTGAACCGCGCAAGCGCGATGCTTGTCAAGGAAATCGTTGCAGAAGGCAGCAATCTGTGGGTCGTAGGCGACGCCCGTCAGTCCATCTACCGGTTCCGTGGCGCATCCGCGGCAAACATAGCCAGGTTTGAAGCTGACTACTCCGTGGGAACAAGGGACGGCCTGGAAGAGAACTACCGCTCAAGCGAAGAAATCGTCGAGGCCTACACGGCCTTTGGCGCCACCATGAAAGTCAGCGCCTTCGCAGGCACCAGCACGCTGCATGCCGCAATCGGTTCGATCGGTGAGAGCCCATCCATTTTTCCATGCGCCGACACCCAGGCCGAGATGGACGTCCTTGCCGGGTCAATCCGCGAGCTCGAGGCAAGAGGCGTTTCGCTTCGCTCCCAGACCGTACTTGCCAGAAGCAACGGCTCGCTTGCCACTGTTGCGGAGGAGCTCGAGGCACGGGGAATACCCGTTCTTTATCTCGGGCCGCTTTTTGAGCGCGCAGAGGTTCGCGATCTGCTTTCCCTGCTTTCGATCATTTCCGACAGCGCGGGCACCGGCCTAGTGCGTATCGCTGGTCTTCCCGAATATCGCATCCCCCTGGAGGACGTGCTGAATGTCATTGGGGCCGCACGCACTACCGAGCAGCGGGTTCTCGATCTTCTCAGAAAAATAGAGAGCTTGAAGGAAATTTCAGCGGCCGGGCTTGCCGGACTGATGATGTTGGCCCGCCACCTGCAAGGGACCACCCAAGGCACGACACCCTGGCTAGCGCTTAGCCGGTTTCTTTTTGACACAAGCGACTATGTAAGGACGGTTCTGTCGGGTCAGTCGCCGTCCGATGACCTGCGTCGAGTCGCTGTGCGCCAACTCCTCGATGCGCTGCGCGCCATGCCCCTCCACGGTAAGGGAACACCGATCCGCCGCGCCCTTGATCGCATCCGCCACATGATCATGCTTGCCGACGAGCGCGACCTCAGACAGCTCCCGCCTGAACTGAGCGGGCTGGACGGGGTGCGCCTTATGACCGTTCACGCATCCAAGGGCCTGGAGTTCGAGGCCGTCCACCTGCCGGGGCTTTACGCTGGAGCGGTTCCCGCACCAAACCGACCGCCGGCCTGCCCCGCGCCGGTGGGAATGCTAGGCCCGGAGGAGGAGGACGCTCACGAGGCGGAGGAGGAGTGCGTCCTCTTTGTTGCCATGTCGAGGGCAAAGAGGCACCTCAGACTCTATCGGCCGACCATGCGAAACGGCCGGAAGGCCAACCCATCAAAATTTCTCGAGCGGGTTCCCGTCGGCCCGGGTCATTCCCTCGCCGGTGTGATCCGCAAATTGCCCCCGCCGAGCTACCACCCTATTCGTCTTCCGGCTGCCCCTGATGAGCTGACAGCAGATGATGTGGAGCGCTACTTCCAATGTCCGCGCCGCTTCTTCTACGCGCGCGTCCTGGGCCTGTCACAGCGATCCAAGGCGAGCGCATATCTTGCCGCGCATGGCTGCGTGCAAAAGGTGATAGCCTTCGTTCGTCAACTCGGCGAAGGCGTCGAATATGATCGCGCCGAAGCCGCTGCGATTTTTCACCAGGCGTGGCGTGAAAGCGAGCTCGAAGAGCACATGTTTGGCGCTGCATATCGCAAGCTGACCATGTCGATGCTCGATCGGTTGCACGCTTCGGCGGCTGGAGCGGCCGCCACCAATGGCCGCCTCTCCACGGCCATCGGTGGCGAGATCGTCGGCCTGGAGGTGGACCGCGTCGTTCGCGACGGCGACAACCACGTTGTCAAGACAATCCGTTCGGGGCGGCAATCGACCGGTGATGCGGATCGGCTGTCAGCGACCCTTCTTCTCAAAGCCGTCGAAGAGACGCTCGGCCCACAGACCCGTGTCGAGAACCATTACCTGCTCCTAGGCTCCGTCCTTGAGATTGGCCAGACAAAGGCGAAGTTCGACAAGCGTCTGGACGACTGCGAGGCGGCGATCGCAAACATTCGGGACGGGCTCTACGAGCCAAGGAAGGACGATTTCCGCTGCCCGCGCTGTCCTTACCTCTTCATTTGCGCCGCGCCGAACGCCGAAGCCTGACCGGGACCTTTCCTCGCCAGCACCGTTTGGCGGCCGAAGCACCGGCGGCGAAATCAATCCTCTAAAAATCTTGGCAGCGGCCTTTCCGCTTTCACTGAGCTCAGCCGATCCAATGTTCAAGGGCGGCCTGTTGCCGTGCCGGAACAGAGGAAACTGATAGATGAAGACTGTAATCTTTTTCGCGGCCGGAGCCGAGCCTCCCGATCGCCTCGAACTGGAAGGGGCTGCCGTCGTCGGGGATCTCCTTGCCTTGATGAAGGAGCGCGGTATCGATGTCGCCGAGCTCCTGATTTTCAAAGAGGACGACGACGAGCCCCTGGAGAACCACCACCCGCTCCATGGCCATGACCACCCGGTGTTCCATGCCCACCGCTGCCGCAAGGTCGACGTCACGGTCCACTACAAGATGGAAGCCTTCAAGCACAAGTTCGCGCCCTCGGCGACGATCGCCAAGGTGACGCGCTGGGCCGTGGAAAAGGCTGGCCTTGGCAAGGAGGAGGCCGAGGAGCACGTCCTCCAGATCCATGGTAGCCGCGTGCAGCCGCCGCAGAATGCACATCTGGGCAGCTTCACCGGCGAAAACTGCGCCGTTATGTTCGACCTGGTCCGCAAGAAGTTGGTGCAGGGCTGATGGCGGCCTTGGCGACAGCCGAGGAAAGGGCGTTCCAGGAACACCTGGAGCGCCCTGATTTCCAGCTCGGCACGATCAAACAACAATGGCGCTTGCTGCGCGTGGCATGGCCGACTGCCGACTTCGCGATAAGAGCGCGCGACGGCACCGAGTGGGGGTTCCGTTTTCTTCTGGACGGCTATCCAGCGCAACTGCCGAACGCCAGGCCTTGCGACATGGAGACCGGCGTGCCGCTTGCCGCAGAATATTGGCCGAAGGGTTCGGGCCGGGTGGCGGCGGCGTTCAATTCAAACTGGAACGCTGCTGCCCTTTATTTGCCGTGTGACCGAATGGCGTTGCCTGGGCACGAGCAATGGATCGTGGAGCATCCCGAACTGCTCTGGAGGCCCGCCCGCGGAATTGTTCATTATGTGGAGATCATCCATGACCTTTTGGCTTCGTTCGCTTATTTCGCGCCTGTTCGGCCAGCGGCCTGATCTCTCGATCCCGGTCGACCTGTGGCTCGAACTTCATCACGGACTGCGAGCGCGTGGCGGCAACCACCGGGAAAGCGGAGCTTTCCTTCTGGGACCGAATACTGCGCACCGCAGGATCACCTCTATCGTGTTCTACGACGAGATCGATCCTCACGCGTTCGATACCGGCATCATCGAGATCGACGGCGGCTCGATGGCCGATTTGTGGAACATCTGCCGTGAACGTGGCGAGGTTGTCGCGGCCGACGTTCACACCCACCCCGGCAGTGCCGGGCAAAGCGAATCTGATCGGCTGCACCCAATGATCGCCGAGCCGGGTCACATCGCGATGATCCTGCCCCGCTTTGCCGCCGAGCCGATCAGGTTCGAGGAGATCGGGCTCTATCGCTACCTGGGCCGTTTTCGCTGGACCGCACTCAAACGGTCGCTTCTGCGGCCCACACTGCGCATTGAAGGAACAATCCATGGCTGAAGATATCATTGACACCCTGAACAGGTCCGCAAAGCTGTTCATGGACCGCGGCACGGCCGCTACCGCGGAGGAAGCCGAGCAGCGGTTGCATTCTTTCCGGATGCATCTTTTCATCGGCGAGAGCGCAGCCTCGAGTCCGACCCATCAGGCGGCGCTGCTCACCGCTCTCAATTGCGCTCGCCGCACCTTCCTAGGCGGCGTTACGGTGTCGGGCGTCCTGGACGCGCCTTTGACGTTTCCGGTCGTTGCCGGTGCGACCCTGGCTGACGCGGTAGGACACCTTCAGGGCATCGTCGTCGAGGACATCCCGCAAGGCGTTCCGCTTGTCAGCATCGGAACTCCGCCGGCGAGCGATCGCACGGGTTTTGCTATCAGAACAACATTCGAAGGCTGGCGAGCCGGCCTGGTGCCGTTCGACGCCCCCGCCCTTCCCGACTCTGCCGAGTTTGCTCCCGCTGGCGTGCTTGCCGGAGCGCTGGCCGTGTCGGAAGTCTTCGCCCATTTCGATGGCGAGCCGATGGCAGGCTACAGATCGATCGGAATGTCGCTATGGGATCTCAAACGGTCCGCCGATTGGAGATCGCCGGCGTCTGATGGGCCTGTCGCGGTACAGTTCCCATCGGATTTCTGGGTGATTGGGCTTGGCCATCTCGGCCAGGCTTTCCTATGGACGATCGGGCTCCTGCCTTTTGCCGATCCGTCAAATGTCCGCATGTTCCTTCAGGACGTCGACCGGGTCGGGCCGTCGACCGAGAGCACATCCGTTCTCACTTTCGCTACAGACGCCGGGCGGCTGAAGACCCGCATCTGCGCTGACTGGGCTGAGGCCCGCGGTTTCCAGTCCAGGATGGTCGAGCGGAGGTTCGCTTCCGATCTGCGTGTTGGCCACGGCGAACCCCTGCTGGCGCTTTGCGGCGTGGACAACCCCCAGGCGCGAGCCATCCTCGAAGGCGCGGGCTTTACGACGGTTTTCGAGGCCGGCCTCGGTAGCGGCGTGGAAGATTTCCGCCTGATCAGGACTCATAGTTTCCCAGCGCCAAACAAGGCGATCGGCATCTGGGCCGACGGCCCGGAAGTGGACGAGGAGGGGCCTCAAGGAAATGCGCCCGTTGCCCTAGCTGAGCGCCCGCCTGCTTATAAAAATCTCCATGATCGCGGCGACCTCGACGAATGCGGCCTGACGCGGTTGGGACAAGTGGCGGTAGGCGCTCCCTTTGTCGGTATGATTGCTGCTGCCGTCCTGATTTCGCAAACGATCCGTATGGTCGCCGATGGTGTTCGCCCCACCGTTGCCAATTTGGATCTCAGGGCACTACAGCATCGCAGCCTCGTGCTGCGCGAAGCTCATGACATCGTTCTGTTTGGCACCGCCGGATCGGCCTGAACAGGATGTCCGCCCAGTCGAGATACAAGTTCCCCTGCCGTTTCTCAAAACCTTTGAATTTTCGAAGATCAGCCAGGCGATATCTGGCTGTCTCGTCGACCCCCTCGAGCAAGAACGTTGCCGCGCTCCTGGCAATCTCGAAATCCCTGACCGAAATCATCCATTGTCGTACGCGATTGTAGATTTTTTTCGGGGATGCTCATGAACGCGCCTCGTTGGAACGATTTTGGAGCTTGGCACGGCGTCAGAGTCTGGTGATCATGGCAAGGGCATTGTTTGCAAACTGAACCCATCGTCTTTCTGCATCTTGATTTGGACCCGGCGGCAGGGTCAAGCGAAGACCAAAGCTGAGGTTCCGGAGAAGACATGACCGAAGGCCCGTCTCTTAAGAGCGTGCTCGTGCAAGGATCGCTGGCTTATGCGATGCGCCGCGCTTCGGCGGCACGCGATAGCGAGCATGGGCTGCAGATCATGACGGCCGCGTCTCTGGCGGCGCGCCTTGCAGGTGGCCTGCTGCGGCCTGCTTCACGCGAAAGTATCGAGGTCGGCGTGCGCACGGCACTGGCTGGTGCGGATCTGCTCGACGAGATCTATCCAATACGCGATCTTCCAGGCGCGGCAAGAGCTGTCCTGCGCACACTTGGGGATGTCTGGCGCGCCGGTTATGACCTCCGAAGCGCAGACGCAGCGTCTAAACCACGTCTGCGGGATCTGGCGCGGATCGAAGATGAAATGCGTCTTCATCTGCAGCCGGGAGAGTTGCTCTTGCCCGATCTTTGCCGGTTGGCGCGCCAGGCCGTGCCATTTGGCCCGCGCGTGATTGGATCGCTTTGTCTTGAAGGGGTCCATGCTGTCGATCCAATCTGGCGCCCGCTGATCAACGATTTGTGCGACACCATCGATGTCGAGTGGATAGCGCCGCCTTGTTGCGATGCGGCTTGGTTTGAAGGCAGGCTCCGGCAGGCTTCTAGGGGCCAGGGAACTCGACGCGACATCAGTTGCGCCGATCCCTACCACGAGGCCCTGAAAGCCATGCGCTGGGCTCGCGCGCTACTTTCCTCCGGCAAGGCCAAAGCAGGCGAAATCGCGATCGCAACGACGGCTCCCTTCGCATGTGATGACTATATGCTGGCGCTGGCGAGCGGCTCCAGCCTGCCGCTCTGTTTCGTGCATGGCCGGCCCGCGCTTGCAACCAGGGACGGGCAGCGATGCGCGGCACTTGCCGACGCTCTGCAAGGTGGCCTTGGCCAGGCGCGCATTCGCAGGCTGCTGGCGCTCGCCGTCAACCAGGGAACCGTCCTCGATGGCCTGCCCGATGGCCGTTTGCCGGTCTCAAGCGAAGCGTCGCTGTCGAGCGCCGCAGAGTGGGAGCGGGCGCTGGCCGCCAACGCGTCAGTTTCATCGATCCTGATGCCTGTCATCAGGCTGCTGGAAATGGGAACAAGCCAGGCCGAAGCAGCCGGCAAGCTGCTGCTTCGGGGACGGGCCCGCAATCTTTGGGACGATGCGCTACGCGCCGCGCCGGCGTCAGCGCTGATGTTTTCACTTCAGGCGCTGCGTGTGGCCGACGACCGCGATCCAGCCGATTCAATAGCGTGGTGCTCTGTTGACCAGCTGGCCGCCGCGCCACGCCGCTTTGCCTGGCTGATGGGGCTCAATACCAAGTCATGGCCGCGCAACAGCGGCCGTGACCCTATGCTTCCAGGTTACATCGTGCCGCGGGCGCTGATCGATCCAGATCCGCTGGAAACTTCTGACCGGCGCTGCTTTGAAAACGTCGTGGCGACTGCGCAGCTGGCGGTGCTGTCTAGCGCCAGGCTTTCCGGGGACGGCAAGCGTATCGGGCAAAGCACGCTGCAAGCATCGACCGAGACTTTGGAAATTGTGCCGCGCGAGCAGCCGGCGCTTCACGCGCTTACTGAAGCCGATCGGCTGCTGGCCCGGCCGCAAGATCACGCCGACAATCGCATGGTGAGCTCCGCAATGGCGGCCTGGAACGACTGGCGGTCCGCAAGGCTGACGCCCCATGACGGTATGGTCGGCGGCTCACACCCTGCTCTGTCGTCGCTGCTTGGAAAGCCCCAGTCCCCGACATCTCTGTCGCGGCTGTTGCGCGACCCGCTGGCCTATGTCTGGTACTACGCGTTTGGCTGGCGCGACCTGGTTCACAAGGAACGTGGGCTTATCCTTCCAGCCGACGACATGGGGCGGCTCGTCCACGAGCTGTTGCGAAGGACAGTCGACCACCTTGAGCCGGAGCCTGGCTTCAAGGCGGCCGCGCGCCACGACGTCGAGGACGCATTGGCAACCGCGGCCGCTCATGTGCTTGCGACTTGGCCGCTTGAGACCAATGTTCCGCCGCCAGTTTTGTGGGAAAGCACAGTCCGGCAAGCGGTCAAACTCAGCCTCGCCGGCCTTACCTTTGAAACGTTGACGGAGGCCGACACCCGCTCCTGGACGGAAGTCCCCTTCGGCGGCGGCGCCCGCGAGGCCGCATTAAGAACACCTCTGCCCTGGGATCCCGAGCAGCCGGTCGTCCTGCCGGGTACCGACATCCGCATTCAGGGTGCGATCGACCGCCTTGATCTTCGTACCGTCGCCCAGGCTGTTCGGGTTACCGACTACAAGACGGGCCAGAGGCCCAAGGCGCCGGACAAGATAAATATTGGCGGCGGCGCCGAACTGCAGCGGGTGCTCTATTCGCTTGCCTGCCGGCAATTGCTTCCAGACATCACCAGGGTTGCTGCCCGGCTGATCTATTTGCGGCCACCGGTGAAAGCTTATGCGCTTGAGAACGGACAGCAGCTTGGGGATCTTGTCGCGAACTGGGTAAGGCAGGCGCGCATCGTGCTTGAAAATGGCGTCATCTATCCAGGCGTTGCGGTGATGCCCGAACGCTTCGGCAAGATCGCTTTGCCGGCGTCGGCCAGTTACGTCGACCGGAAGTCGAGCGCCATAAGAGAGGCTGCCGGTCGCGACCTTGCCGCATTCTGGGGGTCGAAATGACAAGCAGGCCGGACGACCGGGAGCGCTGGCGCGCGCTGACAGACTTGGACGCCACGCTCCTTGTCGAGGCATCTGCCGGAACGGGCAAGACGTCGTTATTGGCAGGGCGCGTCGTGATGTTGCTGGCAGCCGGGCGCCTGCCTTCAAGCATCGCAGCCATTACCTTTACCGAGCGAGCCGCCGGCGAATTGCGGGAGCGAGTGGATAAGTTCGCCAGCATGCTGATCAACGGCATGGTGCCGAAGGACCTTGCACCGGCATTTAGCGAGCAGCCGCTGCGTGACGATCAAATCGAAGCCCTGCGCAATGCAAGACCACAGCTTGGCGATCTGACAGCCTCAACGATCCATAGCTTTTGCCTCGAGATATTGCAGAGCTACGCCGTGGAGGCACGCGTCGACCCGGGCGCCGTCGTCATGGACGCCGAGCAGACCGATCTTGCCTTCAAAAGCATTTTCGATAACTGGCTTGGCACAAGGCTCGGGCAGGCATCACGGCCTGGCGACCCAATCGTCGTGATGGCCGCCGACGATCCGAAGCTGGCGGTCAAGACACTGACGGCGCTTGCTAGGTTTCGCCGCTCTCATCCTGAAGCAAGGCCACTCACGCCCGCTGCCTATGGCGGCTTGGTGCATGAGCTGTTCGACGCCATCGCTGAATTCCGGCGCTGGATCAGCCGGGTGCCGGCCCCCGATGAGGCATTTGAGGATGTCACGGCTTTCGAGGCGCTTGCCAACGCAATCTCGGATGCGCGCTCGGATGGGCTGCCGTTCTCGCAACTGTGGTCACTGGTTCAGGTCAAGAGTCCGACCCTTTCGCGACGCGATGGCCACAAGCTCGCGCGCTACAGGCTGCGGCAAAACCATTGGGACCATTCAGCCGGCAAGAGCCAGGGTCCGTTGCTGACGGAAGAAGGAAGGCAGCACTACGAGCGTTGCGCGCGATTGTTCGGCGATTGCATGGCAACGATTGCCGATACGCTGCTTGCGGGTTTCTTCGGTGAGACAGACGGGCTTCTCAAGGCCTTCGAGACGTTCAAGCGCGATGCGGCGGTTTTGGATTTTGACGACATCTTGATGCGCACGCGCGATCTTTTGCGTTCGAACGAAAAAGTCCGTGAAGATGTCGCCAAGCGTTACCGGCACATCCTGGTCGACGAATACCAGGACACAGACCCGGTCCAGACAGAAATCTTGTTCCTGATCACGAGCGAGACAGGCAGCGCGGTCGCATGGGAAGAGCGCATCATGCGGCCGGGCGCATTGTTCATGGTGGGCGATTCGAAACAGGCGATCTATCGCTTCCGTGGTGCGGACCTCAAGACGTATCTGGGCGCACGAGCGGCGGTAGAGACCCAGTTTCAAGGCAATGTCCTTCAGATCAAGGCAAACTTCCGATCGGGAAAGAGCATCCTCGAGCATGTCGACCAGGTTTTTGCGGAACGCTTGACCATGCAACAGGGCGGCTACGTCACGCTGGCGGCGACAGTCGCGGAAGACCTGGACCGGATCCAGAGCGTCGCGCGATTGAGCTACGACGTTGCCCCCAACGCCTATGCCGACACCATCCGCGATGTCGAGGCAAAGGCCGTCGCCGAGCTTTGCGGCAGGCTGATTGGAAATGTGATGGTGCGACGATCGAGCGGCAAAATTGCCTTGGCCGAGCCCGGCGACATTGCGCTTCTGGCACCTCGCCGCACGGGGCTCTGGCGATATGAGCGCGCCCTGGAGGAACTGGCGATCCCGGTCGCTTCCCAAGCGGGCAAGAACCTTTACCGGCGTCAGGAGACGCAGGACTTCGTTGCCTTGGTCAGGGCGCTGGCCGACAGCCGAGACACGTTGGCGCTGGGAGCGGTTTTGCGAGGCCCTCTTATCGGACTGACAGAAAAGGACCTTCTCGACATCGCCACCGCTCTCAAACAGCACGACGAAAAGGCCTTCCTTGACCTCAACACCGATCTGTCGCTTGTCCATCACCCGGTGGCCAGAGAGGTTCTTACGATCCTGCAGGATCTGTGGCGAAAGCGCCGCTCAACGACGCCCCACGCAATCCTTTCAGAAGCGATCGAGCGGCTGCGCGTAATGCCCAGCATTGCTAGCCGAAGCGATGAGGAACGGGCACGCTCCCTTGGCAATATCGGCGCCTTGCTGGAGCAAACACGCAGCTACCATGTGCGCGGCCTCAAACAGCTGGCGATCGATCTGGCCGTCGACTGGGACGCCGGCGCGCCGACGGATGAGGCCCCATCCGACGCCCAGCGCAACAGCATTGATATCGTCACGGTGCACAAGGCGAAAGGATTGGAATGGCCCGTGGTCATCCCGATCAATTTCGTCACCATGCCGGACGATGCAAACGACTTCTTTCACCGCTCAGCCGACAACAGCGTCCACTGGACGCTGGGCGATATCATTTCGAGCACGCTTGATGAGACAGTTGCGGCCGATCGAGCGGAGGCGGCGCAGGAACATGAGAGGCTGTTGTATGTCGCATGCACCCGCGCCCTCGACCTGCTCGTTCTTCCCGCGCCCGGCTGGTCACCTCTTGGCGGCTGGGCAAAATTCCTCGATCTGGGCCAGGCATCGCTTGCCGAGATAAGACATCCTGCCTCAAAGCCCCGCAACATGCGGTCACCACTGACCACCAGCAGTCAGACCTCGCAGCTGTTTGCCGAGGAAAGCGAGCGCATCGAGGTCTCCAACCCGCGCATCAGATGGCACCGACCGAGTATCGACGATGTCGACCGCGAGCTCATCGACCGGGCAGGAATCGACACGTCAGAAAGTGGCATTCAATCCATACCGGACGCCCTTGTTGAAGGTGCAGGGGCGCTCCGCGGCATTATCTTACACAAATTGACAGAAGAGCTCCTCACGCAAGTCGTTGAGCCAGACACCAACCATTTGGAACGCCGTGCCCAAGTCCTCGCGGGCCAGCTGATTACCGCAGATGCAGCAAGACCAGATCCGGCCGAAATGGCCGCGACCGCGATGCGCACTTTCAAGCTCCCTGGCTTGAAGCCCTATATAGCCAACATGGTGCCCGAAATCCCCCTTTACGGCGTCCGATCTGAAACATTGCTCGTATCTGCCCGTGCCGATGCGATAGCCTTCGACGCTGGCGTCGCTGTCGCTGCATTCGACTGGAAGAGCGACATTGCGCCATCGCCGGCCGACCGCCAGGCCTATGCGGTCCAGTTGCTGGAATATCTCGAGCTTCTGGCGCTTGATCGGGGCGCAATTGTCTTCATGACTTCAGGTGAAATCCAGTGGGTCAACCGCAAACGCACAACCAGCGACAGCGAATAGGCAGCTGGCATCGCGGCCAGATTCGCCGATCTGCGCCAGTTGGAGCAGCGCATCAACGACGTGACGAGGGAGATAGCAGCGATCGCAGACCGAGAAGATGTTGCCCGCCGGCTCATGACGATCCCCGGAATCGGAGCATTGGGAGCCACCGCGCTACTGGCGGCCGTCGGCACCGGATGCCAGTTCCAGAAGGCTCGCGACCTCGCCGCATGGCTGGGGCTGGTCCCTCGAGAATACTCGACCGGAACCGAACACCCCATCTCTTCACTGAAACGGCTGCGCTTCATTCTCTAGAGTCTTTCACGTTTTGACGGAAGCGTACCCGGCGTTTGCGAAGTAGTTCTTGCATTCGCCGGGTTCGATCGTTGCGACGAGATGGCCGATGTGTCGCCAAGTGTCCTCGATGGTGCGTTTCTGA
>NZ_RZPG01000036.1:0-61797 GCF_004022765.1 Mesorhizobium sp. M6A.T.Cr.TU.014.01.1.1 | reverse complement strand
AAGCTGATCTGCAAAGAAAAAGCCGACCGCAAGGTCGGCTTTTTCTTTGCAGATCAGCTTGGTGGGCCCGCCAAGGCAAGGCTGTCGCTGAGTAGCGCAGCCAAATCCTGCGCTGGCGGGTCGGCGTCCTCGCGCAGCCGGATCGCGAACTCGGCGATGGGAACCGACGGCAGGCCAAATTCGCGCGGCGCCTCGACGATGCCGGAATGGGCAAAGCGCGCCGTCCGCAGCGTCAGAGCAATGCCGGCGTTCACCGCCGTGCGCAGCCCGGCCAGGCTGGCGCTGCCGGCGGCGATCCGGTAGCGGCGGCCTGTCGTGTCGAGTGCCGCGATCGCCGCGTCACGAAAGCCGCACTGCGGATCGAGCAGCGCCAGCGGCAGCTGGTCCTGGCGTGTGGCCAAGCCTCTTTGCGAACACAGCCACATCATCGGCTCGCGGAGCACGCCGACTTCGTCCGGCGCCGGAGCCTGCCGCATGGCGATCATCAGATCGAGGATGCCGGTTTGCAGCGCGTGCGCCAATTCGGCGGAGCGGCCGACGCGCAGTTCGATCCTGACGCGCGGGTGGCTCGCGGCAAAGGTCCTGAGCAGTTCCGGCAGGCCGCTGTCGGCGAAATCCTGTGTCGTGCCTATGGCCACGCGCCCATCGGCTCGCACGCCCTTGAGAGCCAGCCACGCCTCGCGATGCACAGCAAGAATGCGCCGCGCATGGCCGACCAGATCTTCGCCCGCCGGTGTAAGGCCGCGGCCTCTTCCCTGCGGCACCAGAAGCGGTTCGCCGACAATATCCTCGAGCCGCTGCATCTGCGTGGTCACCGCCGACGCCGAGCGACCAACGATCGATGCCGCCTTAGCAAGCGAGCCGCCGTCGACGAAGGCGAGAAACGTTTTGAGGAGATCGGGGTCGAGCGCCTGCATAATTCAGTTATATCGAACTCTAAATCCAAAACAATTCGATTTTTTTGACGCTGCAGCCGTGACATGGTTTTCCCAGCGGCGCGAGACGCCCCTCAGGAGAAAAGAAATGCCGATCATCAATGTCACCGGCAGGCCCGATGCCGCTCTGTCCGCCGCCATCGCCAGGGAGGTGACCGAGCTGACCGCCACGCATCTGCGCAAGGACCCCACCATCACCGCGGTCGCCATATCTTATCTCGACCCGCAGCACTGGTTCGCCGGCGGCAAGTCGCTGGCCGAGCATGGCGCCAACACGTTCTGGCTCGATATCAAGGTGGTCGACGGCACCAACACCAAGCTCGAACTGGAAGCCTATCTCAAGGCGATCTTCGCCGCCTTTGGCCGCTTGCTGGGTGAGATGCACGAAGAAAGCTACGCCTTCGTGCACGAAGTGCCGGCCGCCGCCTATGGCTACGGCGGCAAGACACAGGAATTCCGCTTCATCAGCGGGAGGTTGAAAGCGACGTGAGGGCGCCTATCCCTCCTTGCGGCGAGGGATAGGCGCAGACGTTCGTCTCACGGCTGAAACGGGCAATACCCGCAACGGTGCGTTGATCATGACACGCAGCAGTTGTCGCCGAGACGGCAAAAGCACGACGCACGAATGTCGACGTCGGCCCGCGACATCGCCAGATCGAGGCGAGGTTGAATGGCGTCGGCCTCTTCGTGCCGGCCAAGCCGATGCAGGGCTTCGACATAGCCGTGCAGGCCCCAGACGTTGTCGGGGTGCCGCGAGATCCGTCTGTAGCCACGATCCATTCCCAGATCCGCCTCATACACCTGCGCCGCTTCTCGGGTGTGGCCCTGTTCGAGGAGTAAGGCCCCAAGTGCGTGCCGCGTCGGCTGCATCCAGCCCCAAGGCTCGTCATAGGGAAGGCCGTCGTCCCGCGCCACTGCGGCGCGGAGATGCGCGAAGGCCGCTTCGTGATCGCCCTTCCGATACGCAATCTCGCCTCGAAGCATCTCCGCGGCGACCGCCAGAATGTCGACGTAGCGGTAATTGAAGAACATGCGCGTTTCCGGAACGCGGGCGAACGCCTCCTCGAAGCGGCGCTGCTCCGCTTCGGCCACGGCTGTTTGTCCGAGTGCGGCATGGGCAATGCGCGCCAGACCGCCGTGGTCGCCCGGTAGAGGTCTGGATCGTCGGGAAGCGGTTCGTCCAGGATCTCCTGCCATTTGCCGAACCGCACCAGCACGTGCGCTTTCATGGGCATATAGCCTTCCAGCCAGTCGGCCATCGGCGGCGTTGCCTGTCGCAGCAGCGCTTCCGGGATTGTGGCAAGCATTTCGTTGGCTGCGTCCAGGGCGGGACGGTACTGGCCGAGGAACATCGCCGCATCGAGCTTGAAATGATAGTCGTGACATCGCGAAAGGGTATAGAAGTTGAAGGGACCCTCCCGCTCCAGATACTTGCGGTCGGCTTCGATCGCCCGCTCGTTGGCGACTAGCGCTGCGTGATAGTCGCCGCAGAGAATGTCGATGTGCGAGGGCATGTGCCGCAAATGGCCGGCGTCCGGCACGAGATCGCGAAGAGTATCGGCCGGGCGCAGTGCCTGTTCGGGATGCGGCGATATCTCCATGGCGTGAATATAGAGATGGATGAGGCCGGGGTGCGCGACCTCGCGCTCATCCGATAGGCGTAGGCTTTGTTCCAGTACCGCCACGACTTCGACTGTATCGGCGCCCTCAGCGGGTTCGCCGCTCTCGAGGTTCCACAACTGCCAGGGCGTGCGGTCCATCAACGCCTCAGCGAAGAGCGCGGCGACGTCGGGATCGTCCGGAAACGCTGCGTAGACTTTCCGCATCGCGCCCGCATAGGCGTCGCTCCAGGCGCGCAGGTCTTCGTTATCCGCCACGTGATCCGACTGGTAGCGGCGCTCCAGCCCCCGTATCAGCGCCTTCTCCACCGGTGCCGCACCGTCGGCGAGCGCTAGCGCATCCTCCGTCGCGCGACGCGCCTCGACCAGCGTCTGCTTGAGGTCCTCCTCGTTGAAGTCGGCCCACGGCTTGTTGTAATACGGGCCGAGGGCAAAGGCGATGCCCCAATGAGCCATGGCGCAGCCGGGATCACATTCGGCCGCTTTGCGGAAACACTTGACCGCCTCTTCATGGTTGAATGCGTAACGCCAGATGAGGCCGCGGTCGAACCAGACCTGAGCCTCGGACGAGCTTGTCGTCACCGGCCGGCTGTATCGACCGAGGTTATAATAGTCGTGCATCGCACCCCCCAACGGACAAATAGCGGCAACGTATATGCCCTACTCCGGGCAAGCCTGTGTAGGCGTGGTGCCGAATGCGGCGGCAGTATCTGTAGTTGCGCCGGAGTCGGGCACGGCGGGCGGCGAGAAGAAAGGACCTCCGCATTGACGTTGAGCCCACTTCGTCTAGGTTCTCATTGAAGCGGTCGGGAAAGAACCGCGACGTGAGAATCTGTTGGGAGAGACGCGGCATGACCCTGACACTGGCGCTGCTTGCGGGCCTCGTCGCGGCTTGGCTGCTGATCGGTGTGGTGGAAAAATTCCGCCTCGGCCTACGCTTCACCCAGGCGCTGCTCTATGTGCCGTTCAAGCTCGCCTACCGGGTCGTCGATGATCGCATCAGGATCGCCCGCAAAGCAGCTGTTCCGGTCATCTACGTCATTTCGCACCAGTCGCGCTTCGAACCGGCGCTGATGCTGTCGCTGCTGCCGGAAGACACGCTGCATATCCTCGACCAGGCCTCTGCCAAGTCGCCCTGGCTCGAACCATGGCGCGAGCTTGGCCGCACCATCGCCTTCAATGCCGAGCACGTCTTCGTCAGCCGTCGGCTGGTGCGAGTGCTGAAGGGCAAGGGCCGCCTTGCCGTCTATCTGCCGGATGCGGTCGAGCCTGATATCAAGACATTTCGCCTGTTTCGCGCCGTCACCCGCATCGCCATGCAGGCCGACGCCCGCATCGTGCCGATCTTCGTCGCCGGCGCGCGCACTCTGCCGGTATCGCTGACGCCGGCGGACAAGGCGCCGCGGCGCTGGTTTCCCCGCCTGTCGATCAGCGTGCTGGAGCCGATGACCATCACCGAGCTGGTGGCGCGAAACGCTGATCAGTCCTCGAACACCAATGCGCTGTTCGACCGTTTCGCCGAAGCCCGGCTTTTCGGCAGCGATCTTAATCGCGGCCTGTTCCTCGCCATGCGCGACGCCGCCGACCGTGTCGGCGCCTCGCATCCTATCGTCGAAGACGTGATCAGCGGCGCACTGAGCTACAGAAAGCTGTTCATCGGCGCGCGGGTGCTCGGCCGCCGCTTCGAGGCTGTGACGGCGCCGGGCGAAGCGGTTGGACTGCTGCTGCCCAACACCAATGGCGTCGTGCTGTCGCTCATTGGCCTGCTGTCGGCGAGCCGGGTGGCGGCGATGATCAACTATACCGCAGGCCCGGCCAGCGTCACCGCCGCTGTGCGCACGGCGGAGATCCGCACCGTGGTCTCGTCGCGCGCCTTTGTCGACAAGGCCAGCCTCGCAGACATCGTCGCGGCGGTGGAAGGAGGCGGCGCCAAGCTGCTGTGGCTGGAGGATGTGCGCACCAGCGTGACCGTGCTGGACAAGCTCGCCGCCGCCTTGCTGTGGCGCTGGCCGCTGCAGCCGCAGAATGCAGCCAAGCCGGCGGTGATCCTGTTCACCTCCGGCTCGGAAGGCACGCCCAAGGCCGTGGTGCTGTCGCACCGGAACCTTCTCGCCAACGCCATGCAGGCCGAAGCCCGCATCACCATCTCGCCGGCCGATATCCTGCTCAACGTGCTGCCGGTGTTCCACTCGTTCGGATTGACGGGCGGCACCATCCTGCCTCTGGTCACCGGAGTAAAACTGTTCCTCTATCCCTCGCCGCTCCATTACAAACTGATCCCTGAGGTCGCACGCAATGCAAGGCCGACCGTCATGTTCGGCACCGACACGTTCCTCGCCAATTATGCGCGCACCGCCAAGGACGGCGATTTCTCCAGCCTGCGCTTCATTGTCGCCGGCGCCGAGGCGGTGAAACCGGAGACACGCCGCGTTTACCGGGAGCGCTTCCAGGCCGAGATCATCGAGGGTTTCGGCTTGACCGAGGCAGCGCCCGTCGTTGCCGTCAATACAGCCATCCACGGCCGTGACGGCACGGTCGGGCGGCTGTTGCCGGCCATGCGCATGAAACTCGAACCGATCGAGGGCATTAGCGGCGCCGGACGGTTGTGGCTCGATGGGCCAAACCTGATGATGGGCTACATGACATCAGATCGGCCCGGCGAATTGCAGCCGCTCGACGGCTGGCATGATACCGGCGACATCGTTTCGGTCGACCGCGAGGGTTTCCTCACCATTCGCGGCCGGGCCAAGCGCTTTGCCAAAATCGCCGGCGAGATGGTGTCGCTGGGTGCCGTCGAGATGCTGGTGCAGTCGCTATGGCCGGAAGAGCACCATGCCGTGGTGGCGGTGCCGGACAGGCGCCGCGGTGAACGCATCGTGCTGGTCACCACCGCCAATGACGCCAACCCCGACGAATTGCGCAAATTCGGCAAACAGGCAGGTGCCGCCGAACTGATGGTGCCGAACGACATCGTCAAGGTCGAGGAAATCCCGGTGCTGGGTTCGGGCAAGACCGACTATGTCTCGACCCGCAAACTGGCGATCGACCGGCTGGGGCTCAGCGCGGCAGCTTAAGGGCTAGAGGGCCACCACCGACAACAGCAGGATGACGCCGACCGCCATCATCAGCAGGCCCGGCCAATTCTGCGACAGGCCGAGGAAGCCGAGGCCGCGCCGCCGCGGCTCAAGTGTCGGGCCTGGCGTTGCGAGATTTGGCGTCGAGCGATCCGGCGCCGCGCGAACAGGCGCCGGATCACTGAGCCGCCCGCGCCCTAGGGCTGCGCCAGCCATGTACACAACGCCAGCGACAATGAGCAACGCACCGATGAGGACGACAACCATTTCTTCTCCTCGCACTTCTTCAGGTGCCGCGCCTAGCGCAGCAGCTTGAGAGGTCGACGGCGAGGCGTTTCGCGAGGTCGCGGACCTCGCCCGCTGAGACAGAACGGTCAAGATGCCGGCAGGTTCCCGCTAGAGCGGGATGCGTTCAAATTGAACTGGGCATCCCGCTCCGTCTATTTGTTTAGCCGCATTTCTGCGACGCCAAGTGATCCACTTGGCTGCAAAATGCTCCAGATAACCTTCGGAGCGAATTGGCGATACGTCTGTCAGCCGATGTCTGAAGGCGGCACCTTCTCGCCTTCGCGCTTGGCGCGCCTCGAATAGGCGCGGATGCTGAACGGCAGAAAGATCAGATAGCCGGCGACCGACGCCGTCAGCGTGTACCAGGGGTAGGTCATCAACAGCAGTATATAGAGGACGACGCCGAGGATGATCGGCAGCACCCTGTCGCCCGGGACTTTCAGGCTCTTGCCGGAATACACCGGCAGCCGGCTGACCAGCAGGAAGGCAACCAGAATGGTGAAACCGGTGGCAATGAAGGCGGCAGTGCGGGATGGCTCCAGGCCTAGCCGCAGGAAGGACAGATAGAGCGGCAGCATCACCAGCACGGCGCCCGCCGGCGCCGGCACGCCGACGAAATATTCGGTCTGCCAGACCGGCCGGTCCGTGTCCTCGTCAAGCACATTGAAGCGGGCAAGCCGGAGTCCGCAGGCGATGGCGAACAGGAGCGCGGCGATCCAGCCCGGCGAGCCGGCTTGGTCGAGCAGGAAGGCATAGAGCACCAGCGCGGGTGCAACGCCGAAATTGACGATATCGGCCAGCGAATCCATCTGCGCGCCGAATTTGGACGTCGCCTTCAGCATCCGAGCCAGGCGGCCATCGATGCCGTCGAGGAAGGCGGCGAGCAGCACCATCACCACCGCCGGCTCGAAGCGGCCTTCGAAGCCAAAGCGGATGCCGGACAGGCCGGCGCAGATGGCGAGCACGGTGACAAGGTTGGGCAGCACCATGCGCATCGGGATTTCATGGATGCGCGGACCGCCGCTGCCATGTGCCTCGAACTTCTTGAACGGCGCGCCCACGGCTCAGGACACCCGCACGAGCGGCGTTGCGGCAATGCCGCCGAATTCGGCCAGTATGGTTTCACCGCCAACCGCGGTCTGGCCGACGGCGACACGCGGCGTCGCGGTCGACGGCAGGAACACGTCGACGCGCGAGCCGAAGCGGATCAGCCCGAAGCGCTCGCCGATGCCGATCGTGCCGCCGGTCTCGGCCCAGCAGACGATGCGCCGCGCCACCAGGCCGGCGATCTGCACCGCGGCTACCGTGCCGTTGGGACTATCTATGACCAGCCCGTTGCGCTCGTTGTCGGCACTCGCCTTGTCGAGCGCGGCGTTGAGGAATTGGCCCGGCCGATGCTCGATCCTTGTGATGCGGCCGCGCACAGGGGCGCGGTTCACATGGCAGGAGAAAACATCCATGAACACCGAGATACGGGTCATTTCACCACCGCCGAGGCCAAGTTCGCGCGGCGGCGCGGCCGGGCCGACCGCAGTGATGATGCCGTCGGCCGGACTCACCACCAGCCGGTCGTCGACAGGCGTGACGCGCTCGGGATCGCGGAAGAAATAGACGCACCATGCGGTCAGCATGAGGCAGACCCAGAACAGGATCGAAGAGAAATAGCCGAGGAAAAGCGTCACCGCGGCGAATGCCGCGATGAACGGATAGCCTTCGCGATGGATCGGAACGAACGTTTTCTTGATCGTGTCGACGAGGTCCATGGGTTGGAAACAGCCCTAGTTTCAGGTCCGGCCTCAATAGCGGAAAGCCCCCGTGGCCGCAACGCGGCAATGAGGGCTGGCCGGCTTGGCTAGGTCCCGTCAGCGTTTGTCGACCGCAGGCGTTGGAGGGACCCAATGAGCCTGTCCGAAAAAACCGTGACTGTTGTCGGGGCGACCCGGCCTCACTCGTCCTTGGAGATACGGTGCCTTTATCGAAGCGGCCGCCGAACCACAGCTGGAGCTAACGAATGCCATCACAGAAATCAGCGGCCAAACAGGCGCACATCGTCATGAACGGCCTGGCCTTCGGCGAGTCGCCGCGCTGGCATGACGGCCGCCTGTGGTTTTGCAATTGGGGAACCGGAGAAATCATCGCCGTCGATGCCGACGGCAGCAGCGAGATCATGCTCACCGTGCCTGCCACCCTGCCCTATTCGATCGACTGGCTGCCGGACGGGCGCCTGCTCGTCGTCTGCGGGCGTGAAGGGCTGGTGCTGCGGCAAGAAGCAGACGGGAGGCTGGTCACGCACGCCGATCTGCGACACCTCTCAGAGAACCCTTGGAACGAGATCGTCGTCGACGGGCGAGGCAACATCTACGTCAATGGTGGCGGGCCGGCGCCGGCTCCCGGCCAGCATTTCGGCCCCGGCACTGTCGTGCTGATTGCGCCGGACGGGTCGGTGCGGCAGGTGGCGGACAAGATCGCCTTCGCCAATGGCATGGCGGTGACGCCTGACAACAAGACGTTGATCGTCGCCGAATCCCACGCCAACAGGCTGACCGCCTTCGACATCGCCGCCGATGGCAGCCTTGCCAACCGGCGGCGATGGGTCGACCTCGGCAACGGCTTTCCCGACGGCATCTGCCTCGATGCCGAGGGCGCCATCTGGTATGCCGACGTGCCCAACCGGCACTGCGTGCGCGTGAGAGAAGGCGGCGCAATGCTCGAGAGCGTCGACGCCGATCGCGGCTGCTTTGCCTGCATGCTCGGCGGCGCTGAAGGCAAGACGCTGTTCATCGTCGCCGCCGAATGGCGCGGCTTCGAATACATGATCAGCGATGCCCGCACCGGCCACTTGCTCAGCATCGAGGCTCCGGCACCGGGTGCCGGCTGGCCGTAGAGCCTACACGCCAGGAATCCGATGATAGTTGGCGATGTCGGCCCTGACGCCGAGCCGGGCTATCGTCTCCTGCGGGTTGAAGGCAATGTGCTCATGCGCGGCCTTGACGATCGGCACCACATTGTCGATGGCTGCCTGGCTTTCCCATTCGACAATGGTCACGAGGTTGAACTCCCCCGGCCCGGAGAATTGCTCGAGCAAGAAATCCTGAACGAAGCCTTTCTGCTGGCGCAACAATTCGTGCGTCATCCTGACCTTGGCGATGATTTCTTCGCGGGCTTCGCTAGGGACGACGAACTTGTCGACCCTGAACACGCTACCACTGCCATGTTGTTGATTTAGCTGTTCCATTTCCGCTCTCCGACCGCAAACAGGCGCACCGTGCCCCTTCGATCGGCGGTCTACGATCTCAACTTAGGTTGAGGTCAAGCGGAAAATTCAACTCATTCTCGACACCTCAATTCACCTCCGAGGGGCGGCGGCGGACGACGACGCCGAACTCATCGCTTTCGCGCGCTATGCGCAGCCGCTCCTCGGCCTCGGTCGCTTCGCGCTGGCGGTCCCACATCGACGCGTACAGACCGGCCTTGCGCATCAAGGCGGCATGCGTGCCGCGCTCAGCGATCTGGCCGTCCTGCAGCACGATGATCTCGTCGGCCGAAATTACCGTCGACAGCCGATGGGCGATGACGATGGTGGTGCGGCCCTGGCTGACGAGATCGAGCGCTGCCTGTATCTCCTGTTCGGTATGGCTGTCGAGCGCCGAGGTCGCCTCGTCGAGCATCAGGATCGGCGGCGCCTTCAGGATGGTGCGGGCGATCGCCACGCGCTGCTTCTCGCCGCCGGACAGTTTCAGCCCACGCTCGCCGACCATCGAACGGTAGCCGTCGGGCAGCCGCTCGATGAACGGCCCGATCTGAGCGAGTTCAGCCGCCTTGCGGACGTCCTCTTCGCTGGCATCGACGCGACCGTAGCGGATGTTGTAGGCGATGGTGTCGTTGAACAGCACGGTGTCCTGCGGCACCATGCCGATCGCAGCGCGCAGGCTCTCCTGGGTCACGTCGCGAATGTCCTGGCCATCGATCAGTATCTTGCCGCCCTGAATGTCGTAGAAGCGGAACAGGAGCCGCGAAATGGTCGATTTGCCGGCGCCCGACGGCCCGACAATGGCAACCGTTTTTCCGGCGGGCACCTCGAAGCTGATACCTTTCAGGATTTTACGGTTGGGATCGTAGGAAAAGTGCACGTCGCGGAACTCGACCTTGCCGGCGCCGACGACCAACGGCTTGGCACCCGGTCTGTCGACGATCTCCTGCGGCACATCGAGCAGATCGAACATCTGCTCGATGTCGGTCAGCCCCTGGCGGATTTCGCGATAGATGAAGCCGATGAAATTGAGCGGCACCGAAAGCTGCACCAGCATGGCGTTGATGAAGACGAAGTCGCCAACCGTCTGCGTGCCAGCCTGCACCTCCAGCGCCGAAAGGCACATGACGACGACCGTGCCGAGACCGAAGATGACGCCCTGGCCGAAGTTCAGCCAGCCGAGCGAGGTCCAGATCCTGGTGGCTGATATCTCGTAGCGCGCCATCGACCGGTCGAAGCGCTCGGCCTCCATGCTCTCGTTGTTGAAATATTTGACCGTCTCGAAATTGAGCAGCGAGTCGATCGCCTTGGTGCTGGCGTCGGTGTCGCTGTCGTTCATGTCGCGGCGAATGACGATGCGCCAATCGCTCGCCCTGATGGTGAACCAGATGTAGAGCCAGACCGTCACCGCCACCACAGCCACGTATTTCCAGCCATAGGTGACGGCGAAGATGCCGGCTGTCAGCGCGAATTCGAGAATGGTCGGCAAGGTGTTGAGCACGGTGAAGCGGACGATCGTCTCGATGCCCTTGGTGCCACGCTCGATGATGCGCGACAGGCCGCCGGTGCGCCGCTCGAGATGGAAGCGCAGCGACAGCTGATGCATATGGATGAAGGTGCGGAAGGCGAGTTGGCGCACCGCATATTGTCCGACTCGGGCAAACAGCGCGTCGCGCAATTGGTTGAAACCGAGCTGCACCAGCCGCACGACATTATAGGCGACGACCAGCATGACCGGCGCCAGCAGGAAGGTCGGCAATGGCGGCACCGACTTGGCGTCGCCGGCCAGCGCATCGGTGGCCCATTTGAAGAAATAGGGACCGGCAACCAGTGTCAGCTTAGCGACGACCAGAAGCACTGTCGCCCATGCCACCCGCGCCCTAAGGTCGGCACGGTCGGCCGGCCACATGTAGGGCCACAGATTGCGCAATGTCCTGAAGGTCGAGCCGGAATCGGCGGAGACGGTTTTTTCGGCCATTTCTATGCCTTTTCGTATTTCTTAGCGACCAGAGCAGCAGGAATTGACGAGCGCGGCCAGCGATGCAGAAACATCAGCTAGCGCATCGCCGTCGACCTGATAGCGCGAGCGTTGCCGGTCCGGTTCGTAGCGGACGAGCCCAGCGTCGACCAATATCTTCAAGTGCTGGGAGACAGTGGACTGTGCCAGGTCGAGATGGTCGACGACCTCCCGGCAGCAGCAGGAGCGGCTGGCCGAAAGATGTCTAAGGATCTCGATCCGCGCCGGGTGCGAAAGCGCGGCGAGCTTCGCGGCCACGGCGCGACTATCGGCGACGCCGCAGGTCTTCTCGATCAGGGGAGTATTCATCGTCTATCGGCGATAGGCGATGAACGAACTTTCCGCAAGAGCTCGGAAAGAAGAAAAGGTTTTCTAATCGGCCTTTTTCGGGGCCGTCGTCATCTGGTCGCCCATTGCCTTGAAGTCGGCGGCCTCGCCTTCCTTCGACGTTTCCGGGACCTTGAAGACCTGCCCCGGCCAGATGCGGTCGGGATTCCTGATCTGATCCTGATTGGCGAGGTAGATGGTCGAGTAGCGAACACCTTGGCCGTAGACCCGGCGCGAAATCCGCCACAGCGTATCGTGGCGGCGGATGATGACGGCGCTGTCGGCGTGTTCGAGTTTCGGCGCCGCGGTCTCGGGCACTTCAGCCGGGGGCGTCGCAGCCGCTGCATCGGCCGGAGCCTCGGCAGCAGAAGCCGCAGGCGTCGTCGCGTCAGCGGCCGCAGGCGGCGTGGCGGGGTCGGTTGCAGGCGCGGCCGGCTTCGCAACGGCGGCGACCGACTCGCCCGGCTCGCGCTCGAACGGCACGGCGGCACGGGCCACCACCTTGATCCCATCGGCATCGAGCGCGTCGACACGGATGGTGTAGGTGCCGACCGGAATGTTGCGCGTCGCCTCGACCAGGAAATGGCCGTCGGGTGATGTCTTCGCGTCGCCGAGCAAGATATCGTTGGCATAGGCGCGTACCTTGCGGCCGGGATCGGCGAGTCCGGCGACGAAGATCTTGCTGCCGTCGATCTCGATCGCTTCGACGACGATCTTGGGCCCTGCGGCTGGCGTTGCGGGTGCGACCGGCACTTCCGGAGCGGCGGGGGCGGCATCGACAGTGGCCGGTGCGGCTGGGGCCGGTGCCGCGGCAGCGGGGTCCTCGGCAGCCGGAGCGGCCGCCTTGTCGCCGGCAGGCGATTCAGGCTTCTTCTCGGGTGCAGGAACGGTGAGCAATTCGGAGGGCTTGCCGGGTTCTTCGATCATCGCCAGCACCTGGCCAGCAGGACTCTGGGGGATCGAGACGACGGCTGTCTGCACAGAGGGGGTCACGACATTGCCGGTCATTGACCGCAGCGCGATCGTGTAATCGCCGGGTTTCAGCGGATCGTCGAGAACGATGGCGAAAGCGCCATCGGCGCCGGCGACGGTCGAGCCGAGAACCGTCGAACCGTTGAGGATCTCGACCTTGGCGTTGGGTGCGGCATTGCCGGCGACGACGATAGAGCCTTTGATTTCAACCCGAACGATATCGAAGGTCGGCGCGATCGCATCGGCCGTGGCCGGCGCTGCCGGTGCCATCGCATCTGTGGCCGGCGCGGGCGGAGGCGGCCCATCGGTCCCTGGCTCGGCCGGCTTCTGGACCGGCGGCGTCAGCGATACCACTTCCGCCGGTGGCGTGCGATTGAGATACGGATCGAGCGCGCCCGACACATAGGCGGTTCCCGCCGCGGCGACGGAGCCGCCGGCGGCGAACAAAAACGCCTTCAATGGATTAATTGCCATATTTCCCTGCCCTTAGCCACCTAATGCCGGTCTAGCCTGTTTTGCCCATACCGACAAGAAAAACGGGCAGACAAGAAAAACGGGCAGACAAGAAAAAGCCCGCCCCGGGCTTGACCACGAATAAAGACCCAATCACCAATCATCTCATGAATACGATTCGATCCGTCTGCGTCTATTGCGGCTCATCGCCGGGCCGCGATCAGACCTATGCCAAGGCCGGACACCTGCTCGGGCGCTCGATTGCCAAGTCCGGCCTGCGTCTGATCTATGGCGGCGGCACCAGGGGCATCATGGGAGCCGTTGCCGAAGGCGCATTGCGAGCCGGCGGCAAGGTGACGGGCATCATTCCGCGCTTCCTGATCAACAGGGAGGCCACCGAAACCGCGCTTGACCGGCTCGACGAGCTCGTGATCACCGATAATATGCACGAGCGCAAACACGCCATGTTCGAGAAATCCGACGCCTTTGTGGCGCTGCCGGGCGGCATCGGCACGGTCGAGGAAATTATCGAGATCATGACCTGGGCGCAGCTCGGCCATCATCGCAAGCCGATCGTCTTCGGCAATGTTGGGGGATTCTGGGACCCGATGCTGGCGCTGCTCGACCATATGATGGCCGAAGGCTTCATCCACACCGCGCAGCGGGTCAAGCCGCTGGTGGTTGACGACCCCGAAGCAATCGTCGCCGCCATCATGGTCGCTGGATCGTCGGTCGATGCGCCGACCGAGGGTGTGCAGTCGGTAATCGACAAGCTTTAGGGGAGTAAGGCAGTAGGGCAGTATGTAGTGAATGCCGCGCTCATGATGAGGCACTCTCCTACTGCCCTACTGCCCTACTGCCCTACTGCCCTACTGCCCTACTGCCCTACTGCCCTACTGCGGTCTTATGTAGCAAAAGCACCAACATTCCCATAGCCGCTACCTAGTGGGTTCCCATAAAATCCGGGGCATGGGACAGCCGCTCGTCCCGGATAACCAGATCAAGCGCGAGGTGATGCTGTTTATGGACCAGGCAAATCGCGGCCCTGGCAAAGAGAAGGGCCGCACAGGCGACAAGGGCATTATCCCCTCAATTTCGGACAAGGCACTGCCTGTCTATTTCCGAAAGTCCATTAACGACCTCAAAGGGCAGATCACCAAAGAGGTAAACCCACTAACCAGTACCTTTGTGGTGGACGTGCTTGTCCAGTCGGTGGCCGGCGAGCCGAAAGGCTACATCGTCACGGACGTTCATGACGCCATTCCGTGCGACGACGCTGCCGAATAGAACGTTGACGAGGAGGAGGTAAACGTGCGGAATAAGCTCTCTAGGGGCAAATTCACAGCAGCGTTTTTCTTACAATGCCTGACGGCGATAGGGGTAGCGTCCGTACAATTGTAACGTGGTTCTTTGTTGGACTGCTACTGATTTTGTGCGCGATTACGATTTGGGATGTATCAGCCAGAAACGCCAAATATGACCAGCGCGCAGATTACAATGCCGCAAACCATGCCAGCGAAACCGAGAGCGCCATAGAGCGCGAGTGTGTCGGCGCTGACGTTTCTGCGATCAGAAAATGCATAGAGGAAAAAGTACGCGCCGAGCAGGAATCCAAACGCTCCGAATATGATCTTTCCGCTCAGCAGGCGATGGCTGATTGGGCGTTCGGCGTCTTGGCGGTTTCCTTTGTAACCCTCCTCGCCACCATTGCCGGCGTTATCTACGTTCGCAACACCTTGCTTGAAACTAGGCGCTTGGGAATTATCGAAACGCGAGCTTATGTCGGCGTAACCGATATATCGATAGAGGGCACCGACACCGCCTCTCCTACAATCATTATCTCGATCAAGAATGCCGGTTCCAGTCCAGCCCACAAGATCGCGATTACCAGCGGCTACAACCTGAATTTTGTTGGCCATGATCCTCGTTCTGATCTCACCAAAGACAGAACGGTGCGCGGCTTTGATATCGGACCTGGACAGGACTTCAATCATCCGGTTTTCATTTTCCACATGGTCTGGAAAATGTCCAAAAGCACCATGGAAAATGGCGCTGGCCGGTTCTTCGTTTATGGCAGAATCGACTATTCCGATGCGTTCGACAACCCGAGAGAAACAGCTTTCAAGTTCGAATATCATCCCGGTCCCAACGGGATCGCCGATGGGAAAACTTTCTCTATAACTAGCGAAGAGAACTACGCTAGTTAGAAAGAATGCGGCCAATACCGCTCGCGCCCACACGGCGCCTAGCTCACGGTCCCCTCCCGTCGTCGGGGCTTGGTGCCTTTGCTACATAAGGCCGCCCTACTGCCCTACTGCCCTACTGCCCTACTGCCCCCGCAAGTCGGCGACTTGCCCGGCTGGCCCGCCAGATGACATTGCCGACATCGTCGGCGACGAGCAATGCGCCGGTCTGATCAATAGCAACGCCGACCGGACGGCCCATCGCCTTGCCATCATGCCCAATGAAGCCAGTGAGCACATCCTTCGGGGGACCGCTCGGTTTACCACCGCGGAACGGCACGAAGATCACCTTGTAGCCGCTGTGCACGCTTCTGTTCCACGAGCCGTGCTGGCCGACGAAGGCGCCGTTGCCGTAGGCCGGACCGAGCGACGCGCCTTTGGAAAAGGTCAGTCCCAGCGAGGCGGTATGGGAACCCAGGGCATAGTCGGGCTTGACCGCCCTCGCCACGAGATCGGGGCGCTGCGGCTTGACGCGTTTGTCGACGTTCTGTCCGTAGTAGCTGTAAGGCCAGCCGTAGAACGCGCCGTCACGAACCGAGGTCATGTAATCCGGCACGAGATCGTCACCGATCTCGTCACGCTCGTTCACGGCGACCCAAAGCTCGCCAGTTTCAGGGTTCCAGGAGAGCCCGTTCGGGTTGCGCAGCCCCGACGCGAAGACCCGGGTGCGGCGGGTGGACAAATCCACTTCAAGGACGGCGGCGCGGTTCTTCTCGGCGGCCATGCCGTTTTCTCCAACGTTACTGTTGGAGCCGACGGTGGCATAGAGCTTGCGTCCATCCGGACTTGCGATCACGTCCTTGGTCCAATGATGGTTGAGCTCTCCGGCCGGCAAGTCGATGATCTTTTCCGGCGGCGTGGTGACTCGGGTCTGGCCATTGGAGTAGGGGAAAGCGACGAGCGCGTCGGTATTCGCGACGTAGAGCTTGCCTTTGGACAGCGTCATACCGAAGGGTGAATTGAGGTCTTCCGCGAACGTGGTGCGCACATCCGCAACGCCGTCGCCATTGGTGTCGCGCAGGAGCGTGATGCGGTTGGCGCTTGGGGTCGCGGCGCCGGCCCGCTTCATAGCCAGGTCCATGAAGACCTTTCTAAGGCTGAAGCCTTCATCCTGCTTGGCAGGGGCGTTGGTTTCGGCAACCAGCACGTCGCCGTTCGGAAGCACATGCAGCCAGCGCGGATGGTCAAGGCCGGTGGCGAAGGCGCTCACCGTCAGCCCCGTCGCGGGGGTCGGCATACCACCTTCCTGCCAGCCTTTCGCCTCGGCGATGTTGACGGTCGGGATCAGCGTCGGTCTTGGCTTCGGCAAAGTGGGGTTGGGGCCATAGCCGGTTATTGCCTCCGTTTTCTGCGCTGGAAAGCCGGCGCAACTCGCCATGACGGCTCCCAATACCGCTATGAATATGCTTCGTGGGAAGCCGGCATGCATCGGACGTCCTCCGCATGGATTTGCGTCGTGCTCTTTGCGTAAACGCCAGTCAACGACGTATTATTCCAAATTGCCTCCAAACAGCGGCGTTCGTGTGTGCGCCTCGGACCACGGTCAAAGTGTCAAGAAACCGTCACACGAAACCGGGAGCGCCCGTGCTAGGAATCACCGGCCGCTGCGGCCGCGCGGCGTTGTTTTCAAAAAGCTGGCCAAGCGACCATGAACATCGCCCTCAACCCGGAAGGCACCGACCTGTCGCCGTACCTGCCCGACGAGCATGGGTTGTTCTTCATCTATCACTTCACCGCCGAAGGCACGCGAACCAAAGACCCGGCCGCCGCACACTGGACATGGCGCAGCTATCAGCTTTCCGACATGCGTGCCCGCCACGAGATCGCCGCCGATCAGGCTTTGCCGCCGCCGGTGCGCGATGCCTTCCTGTCGGCCGGCCATGGCTGCCATATCGACCTTGAGGGCGACTGGCTCTACGGCGATCTGCCGGACCTGCGCCACGACTATTCGGCGGAAGCGCGTGGGCTCGGCCATTTCCGCTTCGCCTTCAACGACACGATGCTGATCGGCGGCCGCAAGCAACCGCTGCAGTCGGTCGACAACGTCCGTAAGGCGATCGACAATGGGTCGCGCAAATTCCGCTCTCCTGCCGAACTGATCGAGGCTGTCATGGGCCAGTCGCTCGACGGCATGGCGACGGAGCTCGGTAGCCTTGGCGATGCGCTCGACGGCATCGAGGACCGCATCGTCTGCGATGCATGGCACAGTGAGCGGCAGGCTCTGGTCGATGCACGCCGGCAATTGGTGGTGATCCACCGGCAGATGGCGGCGCTGACCAGCCTGTTCCGTCATCTCGACCATTCGCATCGCAACGATTTGCCCGACACAATCAACGACATGGCGGCACGGCTTTCGCACCGCGCCCACACATTGCACCATGACGGCGAGCAATTGCAGGCGCGCGCGCGGCTCTTGCAGGACGAGCTGATGGCCAAGCTGACGACGCAGTCGAACCAGTTGCTCTACATGCTGTCGGTGATGACGGCGGTGCTGTTGCCGATGACGATCATCTCAAGCCTGTTCGGCATGAATGTCGGCGGCCTGCCGCTGGTCGACACGCCGATGGGTTTTTGGGTGGCGTCGGCGATATCGCTGGCAGTCGCGGCGGTCGTCTACCTGTTCGTCAGGCGGCTGGGGCGCGGGATGTAGCGGCAACCGTTACAAGGTTGCGCGAAACTCCTCGACGACAGTGCCGGCGGCGCGCACCTCCGCTTCGTGGTTCGGCTCGCGCCACGTCTCGGCAAGGGCTGCCGCGTACCATTCGCGCATCGCCGGCAGAGCAAGCAATCGCGCCGGATAGGCGGCAGCTGCGCCCTCGAAAGACAGTCCGTAGGACTGAACCCTAAACGCCACCGGGGCAAAGAAGGCGTCAACGGCGGTGAAGCGATCGCCAGCCAGGAACGGTCCGCCGAAGCGGCGCAGCCCATCGTCCCAGAGATCGCCGAGACGGAAGAGGTCGTGCTTCAGCTCATCGGAGATCGGCACCGGCGCGATGCGGACACCGCAGTTCATCGGACAGGAGCCGCGCAAGGCGGTGAAGCTCGAATGCATTTCGGCCGCAGCCGACCGCGCCCAGGCTCGCGCCTTCGCGTCGGCAGGCCAGACGCCGGCGTGGCGCTCGGCCAGATATTCGGCGATGGCGAGCGAATCCCAAACCGCCCAGCCGTCGTCGATCAGGCAAGGTACGCGGCCGCTCGGCGAGAACGGCCGGTAGAGGCTCCAGCTCGACCCGGTCGGAAACGGTGTCAGCCGCTCCTCGAAGGGGACGTCCAATGTCCGCATCAGCACCCAGGGCCGCAGCGACCACGAGGAATAATTCTTGTTTGCTATGTGCAGCAAGTACATCGAAAATCCCCCTAACGCACTGCCGGCCGGATCTCGCGACCGCGGAACATCGACCAGGAATAGATCGCCAGCGCCGTCCAGATCAGGCCGAAGGCGATGGCCTGGGTGCTGCCGAAGGGTTCGCCGAACATCAGCACGGCGATCAGGAACACAATGGTCGGCGCGATATACTGCATGATGCCGATGGTGGAGAGACGCAGCAGCTTGGCCCCGAAGGCAAACAGCAGCAACGGTATGGCGGTGACCGGGCCGCAGCCGATCAGCAGCGCCGTATCGTCCAGGGAACTGGAGACGAAATGGTCCTGCCCGGTGACGATGAGGAAGATGATGTAGCCGAGCGCCGGCACCGACAACAACAGCACTTCGAGCAGAAAGCCCTGGCTCGGACCGATTGGCAGCGTCTTGCGGAAGAAGGCATAGGCGGCAAAGGAAAACGCCAGCACCAGTGATACCCAGGGTAGCTTGCCGGCGTCGATCGTCAGCACTGCGACCGCGATCGCCGCCAGCACCACCGCCGCGATCTGCAGCCGGTCGAGCCGTTCGCCGAGCAGCAGCGCGCCGACAACAACGCTGACAAGCGGGTTGATGTAGTAGCCTAGCGCGGTCTCGATGGTACGGTCGACCGCGATAGCCCAGACATAGATGCCCCAGTTGACTGAAATCAGCGCTGCCGTCAGCGCCGCCATCGAAATGATGCGCGGCGAACGGATTGCGGCCTTGAAGTCCGCCGTGCGGCCGGCCCAGACCAAAACGGCCGCAGCGATCGGCACAGACCAGACGATGCGGTGCGCGATGACTTCGGCCAGCGGCAGATGCGCGACCGCCTTCATGTAGAAAGGCAGCAACCCCCACAGGAGATAGGCGCCCAGCGCCAGCAGAAAGCCACGCCGGGCCTTTGAGTCTGCTTCGAGCTGAATTGCTTGCGTGGCCATGGCCCAACGCTATGCGCCAGCCGCCGTGCCAAGACCATCGCAAAGTTCTGATGGATCAATGGACTTTCGCTGATGGTTCAATCTTACTCCGCCGCTACCAGCCCGGCCATCTCTCGGTTCTTCATCAGCTTGTAGACGATCGAATCCATCAGCGCCTGGAACGAGGCGTCGATGATGTTTTCTGAGACGCCGACCGTCCACCAGCGGGCGCCGGTGCCGTCATGCGATTCAACCAGCACGCGGGTGATCGCCTCGGTGCCGCCATTGAGGATACGCACCTTGAAGTCCGCAAGCTCGAGGTCGGCAATCTCGTCCTGGAATTTTCCGAGATCCTTGCGCAGCGCGATATCGAGCGCGTTGACCGGGCCGTGCCCTTCCGCCACCGACATTTTTTCCTCGCCGTCGACCATCACCTTGACGATCGCCTCGGAGACCGTCTTCAGCTGGCCGTTGGCGTCGAACCGGCGCTCGACCATGCAGCGGAACGAGGTGACGCTGAAGAATTCCGGCAGGCCGTGCAGCATCTTGCGCGCCAGAAGCTCGAAGCTGGCGTCGGCGCCTTCATAGGCATAGCCCTCGGCCTCACGCTCCTTGACCACTGATATCAGCGCATCGAGCCGGTGGTCGTCCCGGGGCATGTCGATGCCGCGCCGCTTCAGCTCGGCGAGGAAATTGGCCCTGCCGCCCTGGTCCGAGACCATGACGCGGCGGCGGTTGCCGACCGCTTCCGGCGGCACATGCTCGTAGGTGGCCGGCTCCTTGGCCAGCGCCGAGGCATGGATGCCGGCCTTGGTGGCGAAGGCGGAAGCGCCGACATAGGGCGCCTGCGCTTCCGGCGCACGGTTCAGCAATTCGTCAAAGGCGCGGGATAGGCGCGATATCCCAGCCAATGCTTCGGCCGAAATGCCTGTCTCGAAGCGGCTGGAAAAGGCCGGCTTTAGCGCCAGGGTCGGCACGATCGAGATCAGATTGGCGTTGCCGCAGCGCTCGCCGATGCCGTTCAGCGTGCCCTGAATCTGACGCACGCCAGCCTCGACGGCCGCCAGCGAATTCGCCACGGCCTGGCCAGTGTCGTCATGGGCATGGATGCCAAGATGGTCTCCGGGAATGCCTGAGGCGATGACCTTCTCGACGATGGCGCGCACTTCCGAGGGCTGCGTGCCGCCATTGGTGTCACACAGCACCACCCAGCGCGCGCCGGCGTCATAGGCGGTCCTGGCGCAGGCCAGCGCATAATCGGGATTGGCCTTGAAGCCGTCGAAGAAATGCTCGCAGTCGACCAGCGCTTCCTTCCCGGCAGCAACCGCCGCCTCGACCGAGGCCTTGATCGCCTCGAGGTTTTCTTCGTTGGTGCAGCCCAGCGCGACGCGGACATGGTAGTCCCAGCTCTTGGCGACAAAGCAGATTGCGTCCGATTTCGACTGAACAAGTGCGGCAAGCCCGGGATCGTTCGAAGCCGACACCCCTGCCCGCTTGGTCATGCCGAAGGCGACGAATTTGGCGCTAGTCGTGCGGTGCTCGGCAAAGAAGGCGGTGTCGGTCGGGTTGGCGCCGGGATAGCCGCCCTCGACATAGTCGATGCCGAACTCGTCGAGCAGCTTGGCGATGGCGATCTTGTCCTCGACGGAAAAGTCGATGCCGGGCGTCTGCTGGCCATCGCGCAGAGTGGTGTCGAAGAGATAGAGGCGTTGTTTTTTCATGGCAATAGCCCGAAAGGCCGCGATCCGTCGCGCCCCCCTCTGTCCTGCCGGACATCTCCCCCACGGGTGGGGAGATTGGCTGTCCCGTCTGCTTTCGCAAACCTTCGAGGTTGCAGGACAAGCGGCAAGGCCGAAGCTGCCGATCTCCCCCCAAGTGGGGGAGATGCCCGGCAGGGCAGAGGGGGGCGCCGTAGAGCACGAATAGCCATCATCATTTCCCCGCAAACCGGTCCGTCGCCCGGATCAGCCGGTCGAGGATGCCCGGCTCCGAATATGCATGGCCGGCGCCCTCGATCAGGTGGAAATCCGCCTTCGGCCACGCCTTGTGCAGCGCCCACGCATAGCGCGCCGGGCACGGCATGTCATAGCGGCCGTGGATGATGGCGCCGGGGATGTCCTTCAGCTTGAACGCATCGCGCAGCAGCTGCCCTTCCTCCAGCCAGCCGGCATGGACGAAATAGTGGTTCTCGATGCGGGCAAAGGCGACTGCGTAGTCGTCTTCGCCAAACGGGCCGCTGGTTTCCGGCTCGGGCAATAGCGTGATCGTCTCGCCTTCCCACAGGCTCCAGGCGCGGGCCGCCTCGACCTGTGCCTTGCGGTCGCTGCCGACCAGCCGCTTGCGATAGGCGGCCATCATGTCGCCGCGCTCGGCCTCGGGGATCGGCGCCAGGAAGCGTTCCCATTTGTCGGGGAACATTTCCGAGACGCCGAACTGGTAATACCATTCGAGCTCCGCGCGCGTCAGCGTGTAAATGCCGCGCACGACCAGTTCGCTGACCCGCTCGGGGTGGGTCTCGGCATAGGCCAGCGCCAGCGTCGAGCCCCACGAGCCACCGAACACCAGCCATTTGTCGAAGCCGCACATGTCGCGCAGGCGCTCGATGTCGGCGACCAGATGCCAGGTGGTGTTGGCCTCGAGCGAGGCGTTCGGCGTCGATTTTCCGCAGCCGCGCTGGTCGAACAGGATGACGTCGTAAAGCTTAGGATCGAACAGCCGCCGATGCTTCGGCGAAATGGTGCCGCCCGGTCCGCCGTGCAGGAACACAGCCGGCTTGGCGCCCCTGGTGCCGGAACGCTCCCAATAGACCTGATGGCCGTCGCCCACATCGAGCATGCCGGACTCGAAGGCCTCGATCTCGGGATAGAGGTTGCGGAGTTCACTGCTCATAATTTCAGGCCCTGCTGCGGCCAGTTGGCCGTCTCGTGATCCGGATGCTGGAAGGAGATGATCGATTCCTGCCGGGTGTAATAGTCAGGATCCTCGTGGACCGGCGCGTCGAAGATCTTCTCCACCCAGGGCAGCCGCGCGGCGTAATTGACCTGGATCTGCGGTGCGAGGTCGGAACGGTCGTCGAAAGCGCCGATAGCGATCTCGAGCCCGCCGGGCTGCCTGTAGGTCAGCGGCGTGCCGCATCGGGCGCAGAAGCCGCGATCGATGTTGACAGACGACTGGAAATAACTCGGCTCCTCACGGACCCATTCGACGCCGTCCTTCGGCACCGTCACCAGCGCGCCGAAGAAGGAACCGAACTGTTTCTGGCACATGCGGCAATGGCAGATGGACGGGCGCCCGAGTGCTCCACGGATACGGAAACGGACGGCGCCGCACTGGCAGCCGCCGGTTCGAACGGTTTCGGTCATGATCTTTCCTCCGGCGGCCATTGTTCGGTGTCGTGGTCGGGATGCTGGTAAGAGACGAGATCGGCAAGATAGGAGGCCGACGAGACGTCGGCCATCGTGTCCTCGCCGGGCAATTCGTGGATGTGATCCACATAGGGGAGTTTTGCTTCGATGCCCCATTGGATGGTCGGCGCGATCTCCTCCGGGTCGTCGAAGGCGGCGATGGCGAGCGCGATGCCGTCGGGCGCCTCGAAGGTCAGCGGCGTGCCGCAATCGGCACAAAAACCGCGCAATGCGGCACTGGACGAGCGGAAGCGTTTGGGCTCACCGCGCGTCCAGTCGAGTTTTGCGTCACGCACGGACACCAGCGGCAGGTAGAAATTGCCGCTCGCCTTCTGGCACATGCGGCAATGGCACACGGAGGCGTCACCCAGAGCGCCTTCGATACGGAAGCGCACGGCGCCGCACTGGCAACCGCCTGTGTAGACCGGTCTGTTGTCGAGGCTCATCATCGATCACTCCGGAACATGGCAGACGGCTTCGACATTGTTGCCGTCGGGATCGAAGACAAAGGCGCCATAATAGTTCGCATGATAGTGCGGACGCAGGCCCGGCGCGCCGTTGTCCTTGCCGCCGGCGGCGATGGCGGCTGAGTGGAAGGCATCGACCTCGGCGCGGCTGCGCGCGGTGAAAGCGACGTGTTGGCGGTCCTTCGTCTTGTCCTTGCCGGCATGCAGCCAGAACACCGGCCGGTCGCGGCCATAGCCCCCGACCTTGGCGCCGCCGGTATATTCCTGCGGCACCATGTAGAGGAGTGACGCACCGAGCGGCGCCATCGCCTTGTCGTAAAAGGCCTTGGAGGTGTCAAAATCGGAAACGGTGATGCCGAGATGATCGATCATGGAACTGCCTCCCTCCTATGTTCGTCGGCCGGCATTTCGGCACGGGCCAGACCGGCCTCGATCACGATGTGCTGGCAGACATTGTCGATATCGCGGATGACGTCGTCGTTCCAGAAGCGCAGGATGATCCAGCCCAGCGCCTCAAGCTTAGCTGTTCTCGCAGCGTCGGATGCCGAAGCTTCGGCCCGAGCGTGCTGAGAGCCGTCGAGTTCGACGATCAACCTTTTGGTGGGGCAGGCGAAATCGACGATGTAGCCGGCGATAGGCATCTGGCGCCTGAAGGCTAGTCCCATCAGCCTGTGCGCTCTAATCTCATTCCAAAGCTTCAGCTCGGCGTCGGTCATAGCCCTGCGCATCTTGCGCGCATTGCTGCGGTTGTTGGCGGGTACCGGGAAATGCGTCATCGCAGTGCGCCCCCCTCTGGCCTGCCGGCCATCTCCCCCTCAAGGGGGGAGATCGGCGGCTTCGCCGACAGCGCCCAATCATCAACGTAGGCGATTGGCGAAAGCCGAAGTGACGTCCAATCTCCCCCCTTGAGGGGGAGATGGCCGGCAGGCCAGAGGGGGGCGCTTGGCACCATCCTCACCGCTTGACCTCCCACGTCGTTACGCGGGCGCCCGTGACGGGGTCCTTGCCGTCCTTCAACTGAACACCCTGCGCCAGCAAGTCGTCGCGGATGCGATCGGCCTCCGCCCAGTTCTTGGCGGCGATCAGTTCCAGGCGCTTGGCGATCGCCCTGGCGATCTCGCCTTCATCGACCTTGGCCGCGCCGACATCGAAGCCGAGGAACGACAGCGCCGCCTTCAGCGAAGCGGCAGCATCGTTGCCCGCTGCGCCAGCGTTGCCGCCAGCAGCAGCATTGAAATCCACAGCCTCGCCGGCCAACTGCGTCAGCACCTGGAACGCAGAATAGGTTGCTAGATCGTCCGACAGGGCTTCCACCACGTCCACTGGCAATTGCTTTGCCGCCGCCGGCGCAAGGTCCGCTGCCCGCTTCCATTTGCGCAGCGTGTTTTCCGCCTCCTCCAGCTTGCGCACGGAAAAGTCGATCGGCTCGCGATAATGCGTCATCAGCATCGCCAGCCGCAGCACCTCGCCCGGCCATTTGCGGCCACCAAAGGTCTCCGTCTCCAGCAACTCGTTGATCGAGTAGAAGTTGCCCAGGCTCTTGGACATCTTCTGCCCTTCGACCTGCAGGAAGCCGTTGTGCATCCACACCTTGGCCATCGTTTCGGTGCCGTGGGCGCAGCGCGACTGGGCGATCTCGTTCTCGTGGTGCGGGAAGATCAGGTCGAGCCCGCCGCCATGGATGTCGAAGACCTCGCCGAGATAGGCGGCCGACATCGCCGAGCACTCGATGTGCCAGCCCGGCCGGCCCCTGCCCCACGGGCTGTCCCAGCCCGGCTCTTCCGGCGAGGACAGCTTCCACAGCACGAAATCGCCAGGGTTCTTCTTGTGCGCATCGACGGCGACGCGGGCGCCGGCCTGCTGTTCGTCGAGATTGCGCTTCGACAACTGGCCATAGTCCGGCATCGAGGCGGTGTCGAACAGAACTTCGCCTGCCGCGACATAGGCATGGCCGCGTTCGATCAGCCGTTGAATCAAGGAGATCATGTCGGTCTTGCCGTCTGGCCTAGGCTCGACGAACTCGGTGGCGCGCGGCTCGACCGTCGGCTCCAGGCAGCCGAGCGTCGCCACATCCTTGTGGAACTGGTCGGTAGTCTTTTCGGTGACCCGCCGAATCGCCTCGTTCAGCGACAGTTTTCCCGAGGCAATCTCGCCGCCGAAATCACGCAAGGCGCGGGCGTTGATCTTGTCGTCGACATCCGTGATGTTGCGCACATAGGTGACATGCGCTTGCCCGTAGAGATGGCGCAGCAGGCGGAACAGCACATCGAAGACGATCACCGGCCGCGCATTGCCGATATGGGCAAAGTCGTAGACCGTCGGGCCGCAGACATACATGCGCACATTGCGCGGATCGATCGGAACAAAATCTTCCTTCGTCCGCGTCAGCGTGTTGTAGAGGCGCAGGCCCTTCGATGCGTCAGACATTCCGTGCCTTCCCGGTCCGATATTCTTGTTCGAGCTGGAGTCTTCCTTGCGCCGAGACGCAAATCAGGCGCCAGCCTGCTGGCCGGGGCGTTTGTCCACTCTAGAAGGAAGATAGGCGAAAACGTCCGGACCAGCGCGAGGCTAGCCAATAATGCAAATGCCACAAATGGCGAAAGACGTTCTCATGAGCGGCTTTATCGCCTCAGCCAGTGTTGCCGTCAAGTCGCAACTTTCGGCAAAAGAGTCGTTGATTCACAGGTTATGACGCAGTGAAACATTTTATTAAACATGTCGGCACAGTCATGAAACATTCGCCGGCTAGATCACCAGATGTCACGATTTGGTCGGATTCGACCAGCAAACGCGGACACGAAGACGTTACCAGGGAAGAGAAAAATGCCCCGAACCAAGCAGGACTCCAGCAGCGCTAAGCAACCGGCGCTCGCCAGCCAATACCGAGCGATCGGCCCGGCCGCGATCGTCGCGGCCCTTCTCCATACCGCGAAGAAGAAAAAGCCGGCGCAGAAGATCACATCGCCGCGCGCTGCCTGATGTGACGTCCGCCGGCGCCATGCGCCGGCAATGAGGGCGCCGAAAGTATGCCGGGAAAATAGCAGCTAGAACAAGGTCATCTGACTGTCGTCCGCGCCGGACTTCTGGCGCCTGGTCTTCTCGGGCTCCGGCCCCACGATGCCCTTTTCCTGAATCTCCGGTCCGGTGTTGGCGACCTTGTTGACGAGGTCGGAAACCGGGACAGCCTCGAAGAAATCAAGCTGTGCCGGTCTGAGCAGGTCGGCGACGTCGCGCGGCTCCAGCATGCGGCAATCCAGCCAGCGGGCGAAATCCTGCGGATTTATCACCACCGGCATCCGGTCATGGATATGGGCGATGTCGGCGTTGGCGTTGACCGTCAGGATGGCGCCGGTGTCCATTTCCGAACCACCCGGCTCGGCATAGGTCTCGATCAGCCCGGCGAACGCGACAAGCCCGCCATGCTTCGGCCGCACCCAATAGGGCTGCCCCTTCTTGCCGCCTGATTGACGCCATTCGTAGAAACCGGAGGCCGGGACCAAAGCGCGGCGATGGCGCATAGCGGTGCGAAACGAGGCCTTTTCCGTTGCTCCCTCCGAGCGGGCGTTGAACAGCAGCGGAAACTCACGCGTGTCCTTCACCCAGGCCGGGATCAGCCCCCAGCGCACCAGCATCGGCTGGCGGTCGGGCAAATTCGAGCCTGGCGCCTTCGGCAAACCGGCGATCGCCACCAGCACCGGCTGCGTCGGCGCGATGTTGTAGCGGGCCGGAAAATCCTCCAGCTCCGCCAGACCGAGAAAAGCGGCGGTCTGGTCCGGCGTGGCGGTCAAGGCAAAGCGTCCGCACATAAGCTAAAAACTCGTTGAGTTGGTCGGATGCGAAGGTGGCGATGGAACCGGCGTTGCGCAACCGCTAATGCTTCTTCTCGCCGGCCGGTCCACAACGGACACAGCAAATGACGATCGGATACCCATGGACGAGGTTCGTAAAATACTCCCGGCTGTATCGGTCGCCATCGTCCGCGGCGACACCGTGCTGCTGGTCAAGCGGGCGCGGCAGCCTTCGCAAGGATTTTACGCGTTTCCAGGCGGCAAGGTCGAGGCCGGCGAAACGCTGGAGGAAGCCGCGCAACGCGAATTGCTGGAAGAAACCGGATTGCAGGCGCACAACTACCGCCTCCTTCGGGAAATCCACATCGATGGCAACAGCGACGGGCACCCGGTCGACTATCTGCTGACGGTGTTCGGCGCCACCTATGCCGGCGGCGAGCCCGTGGCCAGCGACGACGCCGAGACCGCCGCCTTCTATACGCTCAGCGAAATGACGGCGCTGCCGCTTGCCGCTTCGGTGTTTGCCGTTGCCGACGGATTGCTCAGGAACGAAGGGGCATAGCCTCGAAAATCGCCTTGCAGGCGACAGTATGTTTCGCCACAAGGACTTATGATCCGCGCCTCGTTTTTCCTTGCAGCTTGCCTCGCCGCCAGCACGGCGATCGGGCCGCAGCCGGCTCTGGCCGCCGAGTCGCCGTTCGAGCCGGGGCTGATGCGGCTGGCGGAGGTTTTGGGGTCGCTGCATTTTCTGCGTAATCTATGCGGCGAGAAGGGCGACCAGTGGCGGGTCGAGATGGAGAAGCTGATTGCTTCGGAAAACCCGGACCCAGAGCGGCTCGCCCGCTTCATCGCCAGCTTCAACCGCGGCTACCGCTCGTTCGGCAGCACCTACACGCAGTGCACCGCCTCGGCGACCGAAGCCATCAGCCGCTACATGAAGGAAGGCGAGACGCTGTCGCGCGACATCGCCTCGCGCTACGGCAACTGACCTTGACACCTGCCTGCTTGTGTCCGGCCTGCTTGTGTCCGGTGGCATCTTAGTGCAATCCTTGTGTTGCACTTCTGCAACGGTATTAACGAAACGTTACCGCGCGGATGTGGAATTAACTCAAACTGAAGGTTTTCGTCCCGCTCGCCGGCCTAATCGGCTAAGTTTTGAATCGGATCGAGCGCAGGTTTACAAAACGCGACGAGACTTGTCGGAAGCGACCCTAGAAATTTCGTATTTACAAGTACTTACTTAACCTGCGTGTAAAAAAGGACAGCCCAAGCCTGATCCGCATCTGTCGGATCGCCGCTTGAAAAGGGGTGGACATCGCAATGGAACATGGCGTCAACGACATCGACGCGCTGGTCAGGGAAGAAAAGCGCCTGACCGCAGTGGAAAGCCACAGCGAGGCCTGGGCGGAAGGGCTTTCGGCCGGAATCGAGCCGGAAATCATCGCCGAGGCGGCCCTCGAAACCGCCTTCGGCGAAATGCTGCGCGCCAATGGCGAGACCTCAGCCCTTGCCCTGCTCGACCGCATGCGTGAAAAGGTGATAGCCGGGGCCTTCGAACCAGGACGGCTGCGGCACTGAACCGGCATCAGGCTCTTTGACGAGGACGTGCCGCTTGGGCATCATTGCCCCGGGGCACCTGTAAGGGCCGGGGCACCTGTAAGGGCCGGGGCACCTGTAAGGGCCGGGGCACCTGTAAGGGCCGGGGCACCTGTAAGGGCCTGGGGCTCTTCTAAGGGCCCGGGAATCATGGAGAGGCAGGCGGTGAATTTTTCGATGTCAGGCCAGCCGCGTGGCTTGGCCCTCAGCATCCGGCTCGCTGCTTTTTGCGCCGCGGCTCCGCTCACGCTTTGCCTCGCAAGCAGCCCCGCCTATACGCTGAGTGAAATCAAGCGCGAGGACCTTCCTTCGCCGGTCGCGCCGCCCGCCGATGACGACATGTCGCCGCCCGGAACGACGGTGCCGATGCCCGACCCGCTCGGCACGCCGCCGCCCGCGGCCAGCCAGCCAACGCAGCCCGACGAGCCGGAACAGGTCGAACCAGAGGGACCAACGAACGATGGTGGCATGGCCAATCCGCATGCCGATCCGGATGAACCCTTGCCCGAGGTCGTCTATGATCTCGGCAAGCTGCCGGAGCCGGTCAGGCGCATGCACGATCTGATCGTCGAGGCCTGCAAGAGCGGCGACATCGAAAGGCTCCGGCCACTGATCGGCAAGGGCGACACGATGACTCAATTGTCGCTGAGCGAGATCGAAGGCGACCCGATCACCTTCCTGAAAGGTCTTTCGGGCGACGCGGAAGGCCAAGAGATCCTCGCCATCCTGGAAGAGGTGCTCAATGCCGGCTATGTCCATGTCGATGCCGGCACGCCGCAGGAGCTCTATGTCTGGCCATATTTCTTCGCGCTGCCGCTGGACAAGCTCGACGCCAGGCAGCGGGTCGAGCTTTTCAAGATCGTCACCGCTGGCGACTATGACAGCATGAAGCAGTTCGGCGCCTACATCTTCTACCGCGTCGGCATCACGCCCGCCGGACAGTGGACGTTCTTCGTCGCAGGGGATTGAGCGGCATCACCCTCCCTGCCCACAAGCCCGCCTAGACCGCCAGCGCCTCCGAAAACTCCACCGCTCTGCCCTGGCTGGGGGTGACGATCTCGCCTTCCCACATCACGCGCCGGCCGCGCACGACTGTGCCGACCGGCCAGCCAGTCACTTTCCTTCCGTCATAAGGCGTCCAGCCGGCCTTGGAGCCGGCCTGGGCATTGGTGATGGTTTCGCGGCGCTTCAGATCGACAATCGTGAAATCGGCGTCATAGCCGGCGGCGATGCGGCCTTTCCTGGCCATGCCGAAGATGCGCTGCGGACCGTGGCTGGAGAGGTCGACGAAACGTTGCAACGTCAGCCGGCCGGCATTGACGTGATCCAGCATGATCGGCACTAGTGTCTGCACGCCAGTCATGCCCGACGGCGAGGCCGGATAGGGTTTTGCCTTCTCGGCCAGCGTGTGCGGGGCGTGGTCGGAACCCAGCACATCGACGATACCTTGCGCAACGCCGTGCCAGATGCCGTCGCGGTGGCGCACTGCCCGTACCGGTGGGTTCATCTGGATCAGCGTGCCAAGCCGAGCGTAATCATCCGCGCTCAGCGTCAGATGATGCGGCGTCGCCTCGCAGGTCGCGACATCCTTATGCTGTTCGAGGAAGGCAATCTCCTCCGTGGTCGAGATATGCAGCACATGGATGCGGGCGCGGGCCTGTCGCGCGATGCGCACCAGGCGCTCGGTGCTGCGCAGAGCCGCGATCTCGTCGCGCCACACCGGATGCGAGGACGGATCGCCCTCGATGCGCTCGCCAAGCCGCTCGCGCAGCCGGAATTCGTCCTCGGAATGGAAAGCGGCGCGACGGCGCGTGTTCCTCAGGATCGAGGCGACGCCCTCATCGTCCTCGACCAAGAGGTCGCCCGTGGACGAGCCCATGAACACTTTTATCCCGGCCGCGCCCGGCAGCCGCTCGAGCTCGCCGGCATCCCTCGCATTCTCGCGGGTGCCGCCGACCCAGAAGGCAAAGTCGCAATGCATGCGGCCGGTGGCGCGCCGCACCTTGTCGGCAAGGGCTGCCTCGCTGGTGGTCAGCGGGTTGGTGTTGGGCATCTCGAACACAGCAGTGACGCCGCCGAGCACCGCCGCGCGCGAGCCGCTCTCCAGGTCCTCCTTGTGCTCCAGCCCCGGTTCGCGAAAATGTACCTGGCTGTCGATGACGCCCGGCAGGATGTGCAGGCCGCGGCAGTCGATGGTCTCGCCTGCCGACGCCTGGCCGAGATTGCCCATTGCCGCGATGCGCCCGCCGTTGATGCCGATGTCGCGCCGACCCTCGCCATCGTGGTTGACCACGATACCGCCTGTCAGGATGAGGTCGTAGGTCGTGGCCATGCCGATCCGGTCTCTTGCGGGGGGAGTGTCGCCGGCTTACGTAAAGGCCGACCGTTTTGCAAGATCAGGTTTTTTCCAGCCCATGCCCTTTTCCCTGCTTAGAGACCGTGCGCTCATTTCGGTGTCAGGCCCGGATGCCGAGCATTTTTTGCAGAACATCCTCACCACCGATCTCGATACGCTTGCTTCCGGCCAGGCAAAGCCAGGCGCGCTTTTGACGCCGCAAGGTAAGATCCTGTTCGATTTCCTGATCTCGCGCGCCGGCGACAATGCCTTCCACCTCGAATGTCGCGCCGATGTCGCCGACGATTTTGTGCGCCGGCTGATGCTCTACAAATTGCGCGCCAAGGTCGAAATTGCCAAGGCCGACCAAGGGCTTGTCGCTGTTGCCTGGGGCATTGATTCAACCGCTTTACAATTTGATTCAACCAGGGTTGCCGATGCGCGCTTCAGCGATGTGGCCGTCAGCCGCTTCTATGGGAGCGGTGCAGACGACGGCGACCTCGCCGCATGGCAGGGCTTGCGTATTACCCATGGCATCGCCGAGAGCGGCAGCGACTACCAGCTCGGCGATGCCTTCCCGCACGATGTGCTGCTCGACGAGACCGGCGGCGTCGGCTTCAGGAAGGGCTGCTATGTCGGCCAGGAGGTGGTCTCGCGCATGCAGCATCGCGGCACTGCCAGACGGCGGGTGCTGATCGCCAGGGCAGAACGGCCCCTGCCCGCTCCTGGCACCGAACTGACCGTTGCCGGGCGACCGGTCGGCACGCTTGGCACCACCGCCGGCAAGACAGGCCTCGCCGTAGCCCGTATCGACCGCGTCAAGGCAGCGCTCGACGCCGGCCAGCCGATCATGGCGGATGATGTCCCTGTGTCGCTCACCATCCCCGCCTGGGCGAAGTTCACTTTTCCGCCGGAAACTGCTGGCCCGCAGGAACCCGTCGGCACGGAGGGGGCCTGATGGCGGCCGATCGTCCCGGCGCGCCGCCGCGCGCCTGGCAGCGCATGCTGTCGGGCCGGCGGCTCGATCTGCTCGACCCCTCGCCGCTCGACATCGAGATTTCGGACATCGCCCATGGGCTTGCGCGCGTCGCCCGCTGGAACGGCCAGACCAGCGGCGACCACGCCTTTTCCGTCGCCCAGCATTCGCTGCTGGTCGAGGCGCTTTTCAGCGAGCTGGTGCCGGACGCTCCGCCCGATGCGCGGCTGGCGGCTTTGCTGCACGACGCGCCGGAATATGTCATCGGCGACATGATCTCACCGTTCAAATCGGTGATGGGCGGCAGCTACAAGGAGTGCGAACTGAGGCTGCAGCGCGCCATCCACCTGCGCTTTTCGCTGCCGGTCGAACCAGATGCAGAGCTGCGCAAGGAGATCAAGCGCGCCGACCAGATCGCCGCCTATTTCGAGGCGACAATGCTTGCCGGCTTTTCGACCGCCGAGGCGACCGAATTCTTCGGCCGGCCGCGCGGGTTCAATGCCGACCGCTTCGATTTCACCCCGCGTTCGGTGACCTGGGCGCAAGACGCGTTCCTCAAACGGTATGCGACCATCGAGAAATCACGGCGCCAAACGGTGCAGCCCGCCGACTGAAAAACGGTAAATTAACCGGAAGGGATAACAGTGCCTTGTTCGATCACGGTCTGCAGGCACGCCTCATGTCCGTCGCTCATGTCAAGGCTGGTTCGCCCGTCCGCGGACGGAGGGCCGAAGGCGTAGGCCTGCCGCGGATAGAGGACGAACTGCGTAAGCAGAATGATCGTTTTTCGGCCGCCGTCGAGAACATGTCGCATGGCTTGTGCATGTTCGATGCCGACGAGCGCATGATCATCTGCAACGGCAATTATATCAGCATCTTCTGCCTCAACGCCGAGATCGTGCAGCCCGGCGTCCGGTTTTTCGACATCCTTCAGCACAGCGTCGACATCGGTGTCGCCTCGCACAGCGCCGAAGAACTCTACGCCATCCGCAAGCCCTACATCGACCGGGCGAAACCCTCGACCTACGAAGAAACGCTGTCGGATGGCCGCATTATCAACATCTCGCACCGGCCGCTGGCTTCGGGTGGCTGGGTGTCGATCTATGAGGACATTACCGAGCAACGGCGTGCCGAGCAGGAGCTGAAGGAGCAGCACCGCCGCTTCGACGCAGCACTGGCCAACATGTCGCAAGGCCTTTTGATGTATGACGCCGACGGCAGGCTGATCGTCCGCAACGAACGTTTCCTGGAACTCTACCACGTGACGCCGGCCGATTTTCCGCTTGGCATGAGCCACCGCGACGCGCTCGAGCAGCTCGCCCGCCTGGGTATCTATGCAGAAATCGATATCGACGGCGAAATCTCGAAAACCGCAGCCTGCCTTCAAGCCGGGGAAATGCGGTCGACCTACCGCCATCTTGCCGATGGCAGGACCCTTTTGGTGGTACGGCAGCCGATGAGTGGCGGCGGCTGGGTCGCAACGTTCGACGACGTCACCGAGCGCAGGCGCGTCGAAGAGCGCATGACCCACCTTGCGCATCACGACACTCTGACCAACCTGCCCAATCGCTCGATGTTCCGCGAACGGCTCGACCAGGCCTTGGGCGAGGCCACGGACCTGGCGATATTCTCTCTGGACCTCGACCGCTTCAAGGCCGTCAACGACACCTGGGGGCACCCGGCGGGCGACTGGCTGCTGAAATGCGTGGCCGAGCGGCTGCAACGTTGCCTACGCAACGAAACGGATGTGGTCGCTCGTTTCGGAGGCGACGAGTTCGTCATCATCCAGTTCAATCCCAAAGGTGCTGGCGATGCGGAAAAACTGGCAAAACGCATCGTCGACATCATCGGAAAACCCTTTCGCGACAAAAGCCGCGACATGCATGTCGGCATCAGCGTGGGCATCGCCCTTTCCCCCGATGACGGCAGGGATGCGGACACGCTGCTGAAAAACGCCGACATGGCCCTCTACAGGGCGAAGAGCGAAGGACGCAACGTCTATCGTTTCTTCGAGCCCGCCATGGATGCGATGGTGCGGGCACGACGCGCGCTCGAAACCGATCTGGAGGCAGCGCTGCGGCGGCGGGAATTCGAACTCGCTTTCCAACCCATCATGAACATCGCCTCGGGCGAAATCGTCGGCGCCGAAGCCCTGGTGCGATGGCACTCGCCGGCACGCGGCTTGGTGCAGCCGGACGACTTCATTCCGGTCGCCGAAGAGTTTGGGCTGATCGTGCCGCTGGGAGAATGGGCGCTGAGGAAAGCCTGCACGGTTGCGGCGGGCTGGCCGCATGGGCTGCGTATCGCGGTCAATGTCTCGGCTGTGCAGATCAAAAGCGGCACCTTTGCCCGCAGCGTCATCTCCGCGCTGGCATTTTCCGGCGTGCCGGCCGATCGGCTTGAACTGGAAATCACCGAAACAGTGCTGATGGACGAGAGCGATACGGTGCTCAAGACGCTCAGGCAGTTGCGCGATCTTGGCGTCCGTATCGCGCTGGACGATTTCGGCATCGGTTATTCGTCGCTCGGCTATCTTCGCCGCTTCCCGGTCGACAAGATCAAGATCGACCGCTCCTTTATCCGCGACATCGACAACCGCGACACGGCCGCGATCGTGCGCACGGTCATCGGGCTCGGTGCGCAGCTTGGAACGACCGTCACCGCCGAAGGCGTCGAAACCGAAGCGCAACTTGAGTTCCTGAGAAAGGAAGGCTGCGTCGAGGCCCAAGGTTACCTGATAGGCATACCGTCGAAGGCGGCGGATATCGCTCGCTTGCTGGAGTCGCGCGCAGGGATCAGGCAATCAGGCTGAGTGCGACAGGCCGGACGTAAATTGTAATCTAAAATAGAAAAATTAGCACGTAGAGCACAGTCGAAAGGAACGCAGTTATTAACGGGTGAAATACCAAAACTCTAGTTTTATTTCAAATTCTGTGAAATGGTTCTTTTCCTTCTCCCCAATAAAATTCGTTACTTTCCTTAAGCGGGTTATCCCGACCAAACTCCCAACCTATGCGCGAATAGAAAATAACATCCGAAATCACTACCATAACATATAGCATCAGGACAGTCGACCAAACTATCAGGTAAATATATCTGAACAAACCGCCCCCCTCATTTGCGCCCGTGAACGGTGCGAGCGGTAAGTCTACCGCCCCGGCCGGTCGAGTCGCTCCAGGAACCACTGCGTCAGCCGCACCCAGACCTCATCTTTTTCGCCGGAATCCTCCCAGCCATGGTCAAGGTTGGGATTGTCATTGACCTCGATGACGAAGACACCGTCTTTGGTCTCCTTGAGGTCGACGCCGTAGAGGCCATCGCCAATGCAGCGCGCCGCCTTCACCGCCGTCTCCACGACATGGGCCGGCGCTTCCTTCAGCGTGAAGGTCTTGATGCCGCCCTGGTCGGGCTTGCCATTGGCCTTGTGGTTGACGATCTGCCAGTGCTTCTTGGCCATCAGATAGTGCACGGCAAACAGCGGCTGGCCGCCGAGCACGCCGACGCGCCAGTCATATTCAGTCGGAATGAATTTCTGCGCGATCAGAAGGTCAGAATCCTCCAGCCATTCGGTGGCAAGCGTCTTCAGCTCCTCGAAGGTGGCGCATTTCTTGACGCCGCGCGAAAACGACGAGTCCGGGATCTTCAGCACCAGCGGGAAACCCAGCGTCTGCGCCGCCACTTCAAGGTCGGACGTGCCCGCGATCATCACGGTGGGCGGCACCGGCACCTTGTTGTAGGTCATCAGCTCGTTGAGATAGACCTTGTTGGTGCAGCGGATCATCGACAGCGGATCGTCGATGACCGGCATGCCTTCCTGCTGGGCGCGGCGGGCGAAACGGTAGGTGTGGTTGGAAATCGAGGTGGTCTCGCGGATGAACAGCGCGTCGTAATTGGCGAGCTTGGCCAGATCCTTTTTGGTGATCGGCTCGATTTCTACCCCCATCTTTTCGGCGATCTTGGCCCAGTAGCGCAGCGACGAGATCTCCGATGGCGGCAGTTCCTCATGCGGATCGACCAGCGTGGCGAAGGTGTAGCGTGACGGGGTGCGGCCCTTGGTGTCGCGCCATTCGCGGTTGGTGTAGGTCTCAAGGCACTGAAGGAAGCGCTTTTCTTCCTCCTCGGTCATCCTGGCCAGCGGATGGAAGCCGATCTTGCGGATCGACGCCCATTCGGCGCTGTCGGTGATGTGGACTTCCAGCGCCGGCGCTCGGAACCAGTCGAACAGAAGCTTGGCGAAGCGATCCCATATCTTCGACGGGCCGATGCCGAAGAAGATGCAGACTTTTTGCGGAAAGGCGCCGCCCAGATCCTTGCGGCATTTGTTCAGCGCCAACTCCAGCTCTGGCAGCGCATGCTCGTAGAGCTTGCGCTCGGACAGGTCGATCATCGTCTCGACCGTCGGGATCACCTTGTGGCCGCGCGAGCCGGCGAGCAGCGAGGCATAGTAGCCGCGGCTCTGGTAGCCGTAATTGTTCGACAGGTTGATGACCTTCGGCCGCTGGCCGCGAAACAGCGCCGGATGCGCAAGATAATCGCGGTTGGTGATGATCTTGTGCGGTGTCGCCACCTGATCGAGATCGTTCTGCCTGCCGGTAAGGATGACCCAGGTCATTGTCTGTCGCGCTTTCCGAGGGTGATGGCGGCACGCAATCCGTCGCGGCCGAACTGCGCCATGTTCATGAAGATGCCGTAAGGCACGGGAATGTTGGCGGCATCAAGGATGGTCTCCTGTCTCTCGTCCTCGACCCAGGGATCGTGGATCAGGATATGGTCGCCGTCGTCGCCGATGGCCAGCACCCAGTGCGGAACCTTCTTGCCGAACATCAGGAAGCCGCTGATCAGGACCAACACCAGTTTTCCTTCTGCGATCGCGGTGCGGATATCGTCGATGGCGAATGGACGGTAATTCACCGGGATGCCGTAACGTTCCGCGCGCTGGCGAAAGTCGACCTGCGCCAGTTCCATCACCCGGCGCTTGTCTTGGCTGCGCACCGACTGCAGGAACAGCGCGCCATGGAAGGATACATATATCTCGGCAGAGAGCCCGCTTTCGTGACCGGCAACGGCGAGACCGAACGGCTCGCAGCCGCCCGGCCCCGACATCATGAAAACAGTGGTCGCCTCGCGCCACAAGCGGATCTCCATGACCGGATCGGGCACGAAGCCGGAATCGAAATTGGCCATCGCCATCATCAGGCAGCATGGGCCGCAGGTGAATTCGCAGGTCTGCTGATAGAACGGCACCTTGGTGGCGACCGGAATGTCGCCCCGCAAGGTCTTTTCGTAGCGCAGCGCCGTGGCGCCGTCCTCGTAATAGCCCGGTTCGCGGCCGATCTTGCGGTAGCCGCTCTGCTCGTAGATGCGGATGGCTCGGCTGTTGTCCTCGCGCACCTCTAGGCGCAGCATCATGCGGTCGTGCTTGAAGGCGGTCTCTTCCGCCGATGCCAGCAGCATGCGGCCAATGCCGAGCCCGCCGAAAAAAGGGCCGATGGCGATGGAATAGAGCCGCGCGACGCCGCTGCCTTTGCGGAACAGCACGACCCCATAGCCTGCGACGCGGCCGTCGTTTTCGGCGACCAGCAGCTCGGCGCTTTCGCGTTCGATCAACTGGCGAAAGGAGCGGCGGGAAATGCGGTCGGTCGCAAAAACAGCCTTCTCGATGACGGCGAGGTCATCGACGTCGGACGCGCGGGCCGTGCGAATCTCGGCAGGCATGCGGGCTCGGAAAACCTCGATTGGGTTGTGGAGAAGGCCCTGGTCGAAACGTTGATAACACCAGCCGAAGCGCCAGCATCCGTCAAGCGCTATCGCACCTCGATTCGGGCCGAATTGTGACAGTTTCAGCCCGGCGCATGAGGGCACGTGGCCCTGTAGATCAGTGCAAAGGCTTGAAGAGGATCTCTGTTTTGACCGTGGCGTCAGCTTCGGAAAACAGGCGCGGTTCAGCTGGCCAGCCCGGCCAGAAGCTGGCTGTAGGCGCTCTTCGCCACCGCAGTCATCTGCGCGCGCGGCAGCGAGCCGACGACGGCGCAGCCATAGCCCTTGTCCAGCCAGTAAATCGCCTCGGGGCCGCCTTCTTCCGACCCATAAGTGCCCTTGGCCTTCTCTGCCGATTCAGCCGTGACGAACAGCGAGATGCGCTCGCCCTTGTCGTCTTCATAAAGCAGCATCGCGGCCTTGTTCTCGCCTGCAGGCAGCAGCCGGCCGCCGACGAGCTGAAATCCTTGCGCCGCCAGATCCGGTGCGACCAGCTTCAGGCCGACCCTATTAGACAGCCAGGTCTGCAGATGATCCTTGTCGCTGGCGGGCACTTCCACCGCATGCCGCTGCTCGGCGGCATAGATGACATGGGCTGCGATCGCCTGCTCTGCGAGTTGGTCCTTGGCCGGGTCTTCCAGACCAAAATGGCCGATGCCTGCGACGTAACCGCCAACACCGCCAATGGCCAGCACCGCGGCTGCGGCGGCCGCAAGCCACCAGCGCGAGCCCGATACTGGCGCCTTGACCGGCGCCTCACCGAACACGACCTTCTGCAACCGCGCCGGCACCGGCTCGTCGAGCACGCCGGCGAAGGCGGCGCGCAGCGCTGCGCGGTCGGCGACATAGCGGGCGCCCCTCGCCTTCATTTCGGGATTGGCATCGAGCCAAGCATCATAAGCCACGTGCTCGTCAACCGGCAACTCGCCATCGAGGGCCATATGGATGTCGCGTTCGGAAAAATCGCGCCGGGTCATTTCTCGACGATCCTTATCGCTCGGCGACGCGCGGCGTCATCCAGCAGCCCGCGCAACTCATCACGGCCGCGCGCGATGCGCGACATCAGCGTGCCGGCCGGCACGCCGAGGATGTTGGCGGCCTCGGCATAGGAAAAGCCTTCGATGGCGACCATGACGAGTGCTGCGCGCCGGTCGGGGCTGATCGCCTGCAATGCGTCGATAATCTCGCGTGACGCGATGCTCTCCACCTGCTCGGCAGGTGCTGCCTGCGCCTCGCCCGCTTCCAGCGGCAGCATCGCTCCCTCGCCGCGCCGGTTCACCTTGCGCATCTGGTCGATGAACAAATGATGCATGATCGTAAACAGCCACCTCCTGGGGCTTTCTCCAGTCTGCCAATTGTCGAGCCGCACAAGCGCCCGTTCGAGACAGTCCTGAACCAGGTCGTCGGCGGAATCGCGGTCGCGCAACAGCGAGCGCGCATAACGGCGCAGACGCGGTATTTCGCCAAGGATTGCTGCCTTCTTTGCGTCCATGACCGCTGGTTCTGAGGTGCCTTGTTCATCCCGATTGAACGCGCCTTCACGGCGCGGCGCAAGTGGCCGGCGCGAAGCGGTCCGCCGCCCCGGTCACCCAAGCAATGCAATAACGCTGGCGCGGACCGGTTTATTCCCGCCAGGGCTGGAGGGTCACCTATCAAGGCACCGTGCGCCATGAATGAGAAGCCTGAGGTTGAAAGCGCACCCTGAAGGATGTATATTCGAAGCTATATATTTGGTATATCCGACTTGGAATATACGTTCGGGGAAATTGATATGTCTCTGTACATCCGCGATAATGAGGTCGACGCCCTGGCTCGTCAGTTACAGTCCGCCATCAAGGCCCCCACGAAGACTGAAGCAGTGCGGATCGCTCTCAAGCGCGAGCTTGAACGAGCGAACTCTGTCCTTCCGCTGAGAGAGCGTATCAAAAAATATCAGGATGCCGCGAGCGCACTTGGTCCCGATGACCCCACCTTCGATATGAAGAAATTCATGGACGAGGCCTGGGGGGAACCCGATGTTTCTTGATGCTTCCGCCATCATTGCGCTGATTTTGAGAGAGGCAGATGCGGATCGTCTGCTGAGAAGGATTGAAACTGCCGAGACGCTTTATTTCTCGCCGAGTTCCGCGTTTGAAGCGATCCTGGGGATAGCCCGCAGAAAATCTGTAGCTGAAAGTGGCGATCAAGCTCCGACACCGCCTGCTCTGATCGATCAATGCCAAACGATTGTCATTGGCTTCCTGGCCGAACTCAAGGCCGTGGAAGTTCCGCTGGATACCGCCATTCGCGAACTCGCAGTCAAAGCCGCCCGCGACTACGGTCGATATGTCGGCCATCCCGCCAAGCTGAACTTCGGCGACTGCTTCAGCTATGCATGTGCCAAGGCCTACCGGGTACCCCTGCTCTACAAGGGCAATGATTTCTTGCAGACCGATCTGGCCTGAATACTATCCGGGTTCGGATTTGGCCGCGCGCGTCAGCAGCCGCTGGTAGAACAGACCGATGCCGATCAGCACCGCGCCGAGGCCGATAAAGGACAGCGCCCTCAGCACGCCTTCGAGCTCCGACATGTCGAAGAGGAAGACTTTCAGCACGGCGACCGAGATCAGCGCGGCCGACGCGACGCGCAGCACCTGCGACTTCAGCCAGACGCCGGCGGTGAGCAGCGCCACGCCGATGATCAGCCACAGCGCGGAATAGGTGTAGGTTTCGAGCTGGCCGAGGCCGCTCCACAGGCCAATGAACTCACCCTTGAACAGCCGCCGGACCGATAGCGTCGCATAGGTGAATGCAGGCAGAGCCGCCACCAGAGCCAGCATCGCGGCGTACCATTTTGGCCGCTTGTCTCTGCTATAGAGCGCGAGCCCCCCGGCAGCGACGGCCGGCAAGAGATAGGCGAGGAACAGAAGATTGAACACCGGGATCCGGCCGGTCGATTCGTCAGTGAACAGCGGGTTCAGCGCCAGGAAATGCTGGACGACGATGAAGGCGACCGAGACCACGCCCGCGGCAAGCGAACCATAGCGCAGCACCGAGCTTGGCGAGCGCATGTCGATGGCGACCAGGATGGCGCCGGCGCCGAGGGCGATCAGCGTGTAGATCGCCTGTTCGGCGAGCGTCGCAGCCCCCGTGTCGATGACGCCGCCATGCATGGCATGGCGCACCAGAATCGCAACGGTGAGCAGCGCAAACAGCGCAGCGCCCGCTTCCATGGCGAGGCGCGGCCGGCCATTAGTGGTGCGGGCGAGTTGCCAGGCGGCAAAGCCGAAGGCGAGCGCCGGCACGCCGTATCCCGGCAGCAGCCAGTTGAACACCGGCGTCGTCGACAGGAATTCGGCGCCGACGATTGTCGGATCGAAGGCGACACGGCCGAGCACCGCGATGACCGCGCCAACCGAAATCCAGCCAAGCACCGGATAGGCGCGCCAGCGGGTGGCCAGCGCTGGCACGATGGCCGCGGCACCCAGAAGGATGGTGGTCCAACCGGATCCGAAGGCCATGCAGAGCATCAACAAGGCGGCGACTGCTGCTCCGCCAAGCGCGAACGAGACGGCCGCACCGCCCTGTAACGGCGGCTTTTCACCGCGCGCGACCCACTCGCCGCCAGCGGCGAAGACCACGACCAGAAGGGCTGCTACCGCCGCGTAGACAAGATCGCGGTCGAGATTGCCGAAGGTGAACCAGAGCGCCAACAAAATGACCAGCGGCGCGATAACGCCCCATGCCGCCCATGAGGCGGCGCGGATGTGAGCCGATGCGGCAAATCTGCGCGCCGCCCAGAAGCCGGCGCCGATGAAGACAAGCCCGAGTGCGATGCCGATCCTGAGCATCAGCGTGTCGGAGACAGTCGCCGTCAGGCCATCGACGCCGAGAGCGCCACCTGAAAAGTCTGAAGCGACGGAGGTTGGCGGAATGATGCCGAGATAGACCAGCACCGTCGCCAGCCCTGCGGCGTGCAGAAGCGCCAGCGCCAGCGGCCGGTAGAGCGCCACCGCGACCAGGGCTGCGATAAGGGCTGCTCCCGGCAGAGCATCGCCGGCGGCAGCGTATGCCGGGTCGACGAACAACGCCATGGCCGAAAGGCCGACGAAGAAGCCCGGTGCGATCGACGGCCAGTCGAAGCCTCTGGCGGGTTCAGTTTCGCCACCACGACGGCCGAGCCAGACGAAGGCAAGCACGGCCAAGGTCACCGCATTGATAAAGAGGATGACAGGCAGGTTGGCGCCCGGCGCATCGGTCATGTAGAGAACGGTCCAGAGGCCGGTGCCGACCAACGCCGCCGCCATCAGCAAGTTCCAGTCGCGCAGGCGTGCGATGATGGCGGTGGCGGCGAGCACGATCGCCAAATAGCCGAATAGGGCCCAGGGATTGGGCGCCTGCGAGGCGACCAACATCGGCGTCACCACCGCGCCGAGCAGGCCGATGCCGGCCAGCGCCTGGCCGTGGATGAGGGCGGCTGCGATGGTCGCCACGCCGATGGCGCCGAGCAGCGTGAAGGCAAGCGCCGGCCCGATGAAGCCGTAAACGCCATGCGCGACATAAACCGTGCCGAACAGGATGAAAGCACCGGCCGCCGTCAGGATCGCCGGAATATAGGCGCCGGCGACGCCCTGTACGGGCACCCTGAAGCCGGTGCGGCGGATGAACTCGCCGACGGCGACCAGCACCAGCCCGAGCATTGCTGCCATGCTTAGCCGCACGCCGGGACCGAAAATGCCGGCCTCGATGGTGTAGCGGATCAGGAACAGGCCGCCCAGCGCCAGCGCGATGCCGCCGACCCAGACCGCCCAGCGGGTGCCGAGCGCCGTTTCAATGTCGGGTTTTTGGGCCGCTTTCGCCGTCGCTGCGGCCGGTTGCGCAGGTGCAGATCCAGCTGGCGCCGCTTCGCCCGCAGCCCACGGTCCGGATGCGGCCTCCCCGGCTTCAACTTCTATGGACGGCTTTTCCTCAACTTCGCCCGCCGATGGCGGGGCAATGTCGGTCACGGCTGCAACTGCCGCGTCCGCTGGCTTGCTGTCGTTTGCGGCCTGTTCTACCGGCTTGGCCTGCGGCGGAGCCACATGCGCGCCCGAAAGCACGAGGCTGCGCAGCGCACCAAGCTCACGCTCGATCAGGCCGATGCGGCTCTGCTGGCGCGAGATAATGACGAACAGCGCGATGATCGCGACTAGGCCGATCAGGCTTTCGAACATGGCGGTTCCCCCAAACCAGGCCAGTAGTTACTGACAAATGCGGCGGCCAGACGGCCGGCCGGGTCAGCGCGCCGCCAGATTGGCGGCCGGAAAGATCGAGCATGTTTCGGTGCCGAAAGCCAGCAGCTTGCCGTTGGCATCCTTCAGCGTCGCTTCCGAAACCGCCAGTGTGCGGCCCTTGTGCACCACCCTGCCCTCGCACACCACCTCGCCGGTCTTCGGCGTGATCGGCCGCGTCAGGTTCACCTTGAACTCCGCCGTCGTATAGGCCTCGCCTCTGTCGAGCAGCGTCTGCACCGCGCAGGCAAGAGCCGAATCCAGCAGCGTCGCGGCCCAGCCGCCATGCACCCCGCCTAGCGGGTTGAGATAGCGCTCGTTCGGCATGCCGCGGAACACCGCGCGTCCTTCCGACACTTCGGTCAGGTCGAAACTGAGTTGGAAGGAAATCGGTGGCGCCGGGTATTTGTTGTCGATGATGCGCTGGAGCAATTCCAGGCCGGTATACTCGAGAATGTCGCCGTGCGGAATGGTGCCGAGGCCGAGCGGCGAGACCCGGCCGGGATAGAGCTCCACTTCGCTCATCTGGTGATTTCTCCGGCGGCGGGTTCTTCGATCAGGGTCTTGCCGGGCGCGTGGTGCTTGCGCAAGGCGGCGAGGAAGCCGGCGCGGGCGCCGGGAGCCTCTATGCCGCGCGGCTCGTAGACATGGCGGGTAAAAAAGAAGCCGGTCAGTCGGAAGGCGTCCTCGATCGCCGCCGGATCGGCGCGCAGGCCGGAGCCGCGCTGCAGGAAGGCGGGGAGCACCAGCATCTTATCGCGCCATGGCGCGCCTGCCGCGCGCGACACGGCACGCCCGGATTTCGGCGAGACATAGGCAAGGTTCTGCCTGGTGCCGGTCGCGGCACACTGGCTGAGATCGAGGCCGAAACCGAGCTCGTCGAGAACCAGCAGCTCGAAGCGCGCCACCAGCTCGCCGGCGACATCCGCATCGTCGAGGTGGGCGATCATCACGGCCAGCGTCTCGTAGAGGCCGCTATGGGCGTCGCGCTCGGGCAATAGGCGCAGATGCGCGGCCATGGTCTGCAGCCCATAGATGGCGACGGCGCTGTCGATGAGACGGGCGGCATTCATCTCGAGGGCCTCGGCCTGGAAGGTGCCGAGATGCTCGTCAAGCCGCGCCCGCCACAAGAGGTCGACACGGTTGCCGGGCTGCAGAACGGGCTGTTGCTTGCGCGAGCGGCCACCGCGCACGAGGCCGAGGTGGCGGCCATGCGCACGGGTCATGACCTCAAGAATGGCACTGGTTTCGCCATGCTTGCGGGTGCCGAGAATGATTCCCTCGTCGCGCCATTCCATGAACGGAGCTTGTCACCGGTTCGGTGGCGAAATCAAGATTAGGCTTTCAACCGTCCGCGCGCTGGTGGTCGGCAAGCACTTCATCGATCACGCGTCGCGACTTTTCAACTTCGACTGGATTGATGTCTATATGTCCAGCGACCGTGATCAGCGCTTTCCATAGCGCCCAACCACGGCCTCGCGCCTAGGTTGCCTCATCGGCCTGAAGACCCACGCGAAACACCTCTCGGCTTTTCCCTTCGAAGAGTGTCCATGCAATCGCCAGATCGCACGAGGGATCGCCCACGCCGGAAGTCCCGAAGTCGATCACCGCGCTCAAGCTGCCTTGCCTGACCAACAGGTTTCCCCAACTGACGTCACCGTGGAACCAGACGGGCGCGCCGTGCCATGTCGCGGCAAGCGCCGCTTCCCACACCGCGCTCGCGGCACGTGTGTCGATCTTGCCGTCGAGGGCTGCAATGGCTTGCCGGGTTTCATCGTCATAGACGCTCAGTGGTCCGCCGCGAAAAAAGTTGTGCTGCCCCGGCGCCGGTCCACCGGCTGGATCGATGTGTTGCAAGGCGACCAGGAACTGGGCCAGGCTGGCCGCGAACTGCGGCAGGCTGGCAATACGCTCCAGCGTCGCCGTCTCGCCTTCGATCCAGCGGTAGATGGACCAATGCCAGGGATAGTCGTCGGCCGGGGCTCCCATCGCCAGCGGAATCGGGACAGGCAGCGGCAGCAGAGGCGCAAGCCTTGGCAACCAGCGATGTTCCTTTTCCACCTGCAAGGAATAGGCCGCCGCGCTCGGCAGCCTCACGAGCATGTGGTCTCCGAGATGAAAGGTCCTGTTGTCCCATCCGCCTGATGCAACCGGCCTGACGGCAAGATCCTTCCAGCGGGGAAATTGGGTGGCGACCAGCCGGCTCACCAGAGCTGTGTCGATAGTGACTTCTTGCTTGAGCATGATCTTTTCCGAAAACCGGTTCCCACTTTTCGGGAACATGCTCTAATGCGGAAACTCCAGCCCCATCTCGCGATAGCGCTCGGGGTCGTCACCCCAATTCTCGCGCACCTTGACGAATAGGAACAGGTGCACCTTCTGTTCGAGGATACCTGATATCTCCATGCGTGCCGCCTGGCCGATGGCACGGATCGTCTCGCCCTTGTGGCCGAGGACGATCTTCTTCTGGCTGTCACGCTCGACATAGATGGTCTGGTCGATACGCACCGAGCCGTCCTTCTTCTCTTCCCATTTCTCGGTCTCGATGTGGGAAGAATAGGGCAGTTCCTGATGCAGCCTGAGATAGAGCTTCTCGCGGGTTATCTCGGCCGCGAGCTGACGCATCGGCAGATCAGAGATCTGGTCTTCCGGGTAATACCAGGGGCCGGCAGGCAGGGTTTCGGCCAGATAATCCAGCAGGTCCTTGCAGCCCGACCCGGTCAGCGCCGAGACCATGAAGGTGCGCTTGAAGGGCACCTTTTCGTTGGCTGCCGCGGACAGGGCCAGCAGCGCCTCGGGCTTGACCCGGTCGACCTTGTTGAGGATCAGCACCATCGGCTGCCGCACATCCTTCAGCCGTTCCAGGATGGCATCGGCGTCGCCCCTGATGCCGCGCTCGGCGTCGATCAGCAACAGCACGATATCGGCGTCCTTGGCACCGCCCCAGGCGGTCGTCACCATTGCCGTGTCCAATCGCCGCTTCGGCTTGAAAATGCCCGGCGTGTCGACGAAAACTATCTGTGCGTTATTGTGGATGGCGATGCCGCGCACGATGGCGCGCGTCGTCTGCACCTTGTGGGTGACGATCGACACCTTGGCGCCGACCAGCTGGTTGACCAGCGTCGATTTTCCCGCATTGGGCGCGCCGATCAGCGCGACGAAGCCGGAGTGTGTTGCGGCGGCTTCTGTTGCCGGCGGGACGTCGTCGGTGGCGGTCATGCCGCGCTCCCCTTATTTAGCCAGATGCCTTCGCGCAACAGCAGTGCGGTGGCGGCGGCCTGCTCGGCCTCGCGCTTGGAGCGCCCACTGCCGGTCGCCGGCGGATAGGCGCCGACCTTGACGCTGATGGTGAACAGCGGATCGTGGTCCGGTCCCTCGCGGCTGTCAATTATGTAGACCGGCACGGCGCCTGCCGCCTGATGCGCCCATTCCTGCAGTTCGGTCTTGGCATCGCGCCGGGCGGCACCGATGGCCTGCGAGCGCGGCCGCCAGTATTTGTGGATGAAGGCGCTGGCTGCCTCCAGCCCGCCGTCGAGGTAGAGCACGGCGATCAGCGATTCCAGCGCATCGGCGCGCAGATTGACGCGCTTGCGTCCGTCGAGGCCGCGTACGTCCGAGCCGGCACGGATCAGCTCCGGCAGGCCGATCTCCTCGGCGATCTCCGCCAGCGCCTCGGCATTGACCAGCGCATTGAGCCTGAGCGAAAGCTCACCCTCGGCAGCGTCCGGATACGCCGCCAGAAGCATGTCGGCGACGACCAGGCCGAGGACGCGGTCGCCCAGGAATTCGAAACGCTCATAGTCGACGCCGGCATTGCTGCTGCGGGCGCTGGCATGGGTCAGCGCACGCTGCAAGCGCTGGCGGTCGGCAAAGGCATGGCCGGTGCGCTCCATGAGCGCTTCGGCGAGCGCTTCTGCGGACAGCCGTTTTGTCGCCGCCATGGCCCTAATTGACGAAATGGAGCAGGCGCGACGCGCGCATCAGCGACGGCCATTTCCAGATTTCGAGCGGGCTGGCGCTGCCACCGATCGAGAAGAAGATGAGGTTGGCGCGGCCGACCAAGTTCTCGTCGGGCACGAATCCGACGGTGAAGCGGCTGTCCGAGGAATTGTCTCTGTTGTCGCCCATCATGAAATAGTGGCCGGGCGGCACATCGAATTCGCGGGTGTTGTCGCCGATCGAGTTCGGCGTCAGGTCGAGCGTGTCATAGCTGACGCCGTTCGGCAAAGTCTCGCGATAGACGTCGACCGGCCCGCTCTCCTCGGTGATGTCGCGATTGTCGATCTGCCCGACCTTCTGGCGCGGCACGCCGACGCCGTTGATGAAGAGCTGGCCATCCCTGACCTGGATCTTGTCCCCCGGCAGGCCAATGACGCGCTTGATGTAGTCGACGGAGGGGTCCGGCGGGAACTTGAACACCGCCACGTCGCCGCGCTTCGGCTCGGCGCCCCAGATGCGGCCCGAAAAGAGATCCGGCCCGAACGGCAGCGAATAGCGGGAAAAGCCATAGGACCATTTGGTGACGAAGAGATAGTCGCCTTCGAGCAAGGTCGGCCGCATCGACCCGGACGGGATAGAAAATGGCTGAAAAAGGAGCGTGCGAATGACCAGAGCGAGCAAAAGCGCCTGGACGATGACGCTGACGGTTTCGCCAAGCCCGCCGGATTTCTTCTGGGATTTTTCAGCCACGCTCATGTCGTCCTCGATTATGCGTTGGTTGGTATAGGGGCTCGGCGCGCGCTGGGCAACGTCATGCCGGTGGTCAGATGCAATCAATATGGCGCTTCTTCGACGGGCAACGCCTCGATGATCACAAAGGCTTGAGCAAGCGGAAAGTCGTCGGTGATGGTGAGATGGATTGCCGCCCTGTGCCGTTCAGGCAGGATTTTGTCCAGTTGCGCCGCCGCCCCGCCGGTCAGTGCCATGGTCGGCTTGCCACTGGCCAGGTTGACGACGCCCATATCGCGCCAGAAAACACCTTGCGCCATACCGGTGCCCAGCGCCTTGGCGCAGGCTTCCTTGGCGGCGAAACGCTTGGCATAGGAGGCGGCGCGGGCGCCGCGACTTTCGGAGCGGGCCTGTTCGACCTCGGTGTAGATGCGCTGAATGAAGCGCTGGCCATGGCGCTCCAGCGATTTTTCGATGCGTCTGATATCGATCAGGTCGCTGCCGATGCCAATGATCATTCGGCAGGAACTTCCCGTCCGGCCGTTCCAGCTCTGTCCGCCAGGCGCATGCGCCGCTGTTCGCGGAAGGTGGCCATGCCCCAGCGCGTGATGCCGTAGAACAAGAGGCCGAAGATCAGGCCAAGCGGCACGGCGCCGACGGTCATCGGTTTCAGCACCGGTCCCCACAATTGCGAAAACGAAAGATTGTGCAGCATCTCGCCGAGATGCGCGGGCGGCCCATGCGCCGGCAGGCGCTCGTGCAGGACCAGCTTGCCGGTCTCCCACGACGCGCCCCACAGCAGCGGGAAGGTCAGCGGATTGCCGACAACCGTGCCGAGCGCTGCCGCGACCAGATTCCCGGCGATTAGCCAAGAGACGGCAAAGGCGATGATGAAGTGAAAGCCGAGCGGAAAGAATGATGCGAACACGCCCGCCGCGACACCGGCGGCCACGGCGTGCGGAGTGGCCTTCAGCCGCAGGATGCGCTTGGAAAAGTATCGCAGCGAACGCGAGATAGAGCGGCGTGGCCACAGATAGGTACGCACCCGCTCGAGAAAACCATCAGGATTGCGGCGTCGAAAAAGCACTCTGTTCCTGTCCTGATATCCAAAGCTGCCGCTCTGACCATCCCGGGCCGGGCGTGACAGCCACATCTTGCGCTTTGCGGCCGTCGAAAGGCAACAACGACCTTGATATAGCGATACGCCGGCCGCAGAACAACCGGAACTCGTCGGGCGCCCGCTTGCAGCGACCTTGCGGCGCCGGCGTTTCGCCGTTTCGAACACAGTACAATCGCGGCGGATTTGAGGAGGCGAGTTCGGCGCGGAGATCAGCAGCAACCCGCAAGCTATCTACAGCCCATAGTCGCTGACCTCGACGAGGTTGCCGTCCGGGTCGCGGAAATAGACCGACATCATCGGGCCACGGGCGCCGATCCGCTCGACCGGCCCGACTTCGACGGCAACGCCATTGGCCTCCAGACTGGCGCATATCTCGGCGAGCGGACGGGCGGCGACCAGGCAGAAATCTGCGGTGCCCGGAGTCGGCGCTTTCGCCTTGGGCTCGAAGGTGCGCCCTACCTCATGCACGTTGATCTTCTGCGTTCCGAAAAGCAGTGCCGTCGGCAGGTTCGGTGTGTCGAGACGCCTGAACCCGAGCACGCGCTGATAAAAGGCGCAGGTGTCATCGACGGAGCGAACCGTCAGCACGAAATGATCGATGCCGGCGATCACGGCAGCGCCTCCGTTATATGTTGCGGCTGCCCGGCTTGATCGCCGGAATGGCGGCGAGCTCGGGCGGCAGGCTATCGGCTGGATAGGCCGGAACCTCATATTCGGCGAGCGCTATCAACGGCACGCCGACATCGGTCTTGCCGGCCGAGCGGTCGATGATGCAGGCGGCGGCAACGACCTCGGCGCCAAGCGCGCGCAGGCAATCGATGGTCTCGCGGATCGACAGTCCGGTGGTGACGATGTCCTCGACGATGACGACGCGCGAACCCTTGGCGATCTCGAAGCGGCGGAGCCTGAACTCGCCCCCTTCCCGCTCGACCCAGATCGCCGGTGCGCCAAGATGGCGCGAAGTCTCGTAGGCCGGGATCAGCCCGCCGATCGCCGGGCCGACGACATAGTCGATCTTGCCGGACACAGCTGCGCGGATCTTTTCGGCCAGCGCCTTGCACAGGCGCTCGGTCTTGTCGGCATGCATGAAGACCCGTGCCTTCTGCAGGAAGACCGGGCTTCGCAAACCCGACGTCAGGATGAAATGCCCTTCCAAAACGGCACCGGCTTCACGGAAAATGCCCAGCACTTCGTCGGTGTTCATCTCTGCCCTGTCTCCAACACGCTTGTCTCCAGCACGCTAGTGATTTTTAGCCGTTCACGCGCCTTGCATCGCTGACGCTCGAATTGTCCTTGAGCTGCGACAGCAGCCGGTTCAGGTGCTTCAGATCCCAGACTTCGAGATCAATCAGCATTTCAGTGAAATCAGGCGCGGTGCGCACCATCGACAATGTATGGATGTTGGCATCGTTGGATGCAACGACCTGCGCGATGTCGGCCAGCGAGCCCGGCGCGTTGATGGCGGTGACCGAGACGCGCGCCGGAAACCGCTCCTTGGTGCGCTCGTCTATGTCCCAGCGCACGTCGATCCATCGTTCGGGCTGGTCGTCGAAAGCCTGCAGCGCCGGCGACTGGATCGGATAGATCGTGATGCCGGTTCCCGGCTGCACGATGCCGACGATGCGGTCGCCGGGCACAGCACCTTCCGGCGCGAAGCGCACCGGCAGGTCGCCGCGCACGCCACGGATCGGCACGGCGCCGTCCCTTGGCTGGTCCTTATCCTTGCGTGCCGCGCGTCCCGGAATCTGGAACAGCATTCCGGCGGCATTGCGGATCTTCGACCAGCCCTCCTCGCGCTGCTTGGGCGCGGCCAGCGTGACGCGCTCGTCCTTGTAGTCGGGAAACACCGCTTTCATGACATCGGTGGAAGCAAGTTCGCCGCGGCCGACCGAAGCCAGCACATCCTCGATGTCCTTGCGCGCCAGCCGATGCAGCACCGACTTCAGGCTCTCCTTGGTAAAGGTCTTCCCGGACCGCTCGAAGGCGCGTTCCAGTATGCGGATGCCGAGACCCGAATATTGCTTGCGGATGGCATTCTTGGTGGCGCGGCGGATCGCCGAGCGCGCCTTGCCGGTGACGACGACCGATTCCCACGCCGCCGGCGGCACCTGCGCCTTGGAACGGATGATCTCGACCTCGTCGCCATTCTTCAGTTCGGTCATCAGCGGCATGATGCGGCCGTTTACCTTGGCACCGACGCAGGTGTCGCCAACATCGGTGTGCACGGCGTAGGCGAAATCGATCGGCGTGGCGCCGCGCGGCAGCGCGATCAGCATGCCCTTGGGCGTGAAGCAGAATACCTGGTCTTGGAACAGTTCCAGCTTGGTGTTTTCGAGGAAGTCCTCGGGATTGTCGCCTTCGGCAAGCTGCTCGATGGTGCGCCGCAGCCAGGCATAGGCGTTGGTCTCCTTCGAGATCGCATGGGCGGTGCCGTTCACCTTGCCGCCGCTGTCCTTGTAGATCGAATGCGCGGCAACGCCATATTCGGCGATCTTGTTCATCTGGTAGGTGCGGATCTGAAGCTCGACGCGCTGGCGCGACGGCCCGACGATGGTGGTGTGGATCGAACGGTAGTCGTTCTGCTTCGGCGTCGAGATGTAGTCCTTGAAGCGGCCTGGCACCATCGACCATGTCGTATGGATGGCGCCGAGCGCCCGGTAGCAGTCCTCGACGGTATCGACGACGACGCGAAAGCCGAAAATGTCGGACAGTTGCTCGAAGGACAGCGCCTTGGCTTCCATCTTGCGGAACACCGACCACGGCTTCTTCTGGCGGCTCTTGACCTCGGCCTTGATCGCATATTTCTCGAACAGCGCGGACAGCGCCTTCTCGATCTCGGACAGCACATCCTTGTTGCGCTCGAAGATTTCGGCGAGCCGCGCGGTGACAGCGCGGTAGGCTTCCGGATTGATGAAGCGGAAGGCGATCTCCTCGAGTTCCTCGCGCATGCCTTGCATGCCCATGCGCCCGGCCAGCGGCGCATAGATATCCATCGTTTCCTCGGCGATGCGCAGGCGCTTGGCTTCAGGCACATGGTCGAGCGTGCGCATGTTGTGCAAGCGGTCGGCAAGCTTGACCAGCAGCACGCGAACGTCTTCCGAGATCGCCAGCAAGAGCTTGCGCAGGTTTTCCGCCTGCTCGGCCTTCTTGGAGACGAGGTCGAGTTTCTTCAGCTTGGTCAGGCCTTCGACCAGCTTGCCCATTTCCGGACCGAACAGCTCGTCGATCTCGGCCCTGGTCGCCGTGGTGTCCTCGATCGTGTCGTGCAGCAGCGCAACCGCGATGGTCGCCTCATCCATGTGCATTTCGGTGAGGATGGCGGCGACTTCGAGCGGATGCGAGAAATAAGGGTCGCCGGAGGCACGCTTCTGGTGGCCATGCTTCTGCATGGCGTAGACATAGGCCTTGTTGAGCAGCGCCTCGTTGACGTCAGGCTTGTAGCGCTGGACGCGCTCGACAAGCTCATACTGACGCATCATGGGCGGGATCTCGCAGTGCTGAAATGAATCATGCGCCGCACTGGCGTACGGCGCATGTCATAGATAACCACGAAACCGCCGACGCGAAAGTGTCGGCAGTCGTTGCGAAGATTAATAATCGTCGCTTTTTTCCGGCGGTACCAGACCTTCGATGCCGGCCAGGAGGTCTTCCTCGGTCATGCGGTCGAAGGTGATGTTGTCCTCGGTGTCGTCGGCATCGGTAGCCACAGCGGCGGCACCGGTCTGGTCGGCGATCGCCTCGCCATCGGCTTCCGGCTCATCGACCTCGACATGCTTCTGCAGCGAGTGGATCAGGTCTTCCTTGAGATCGTCGGGCGACAGCGTCTCTTCGGCGATCTCGCGCAGCGCGATGACCGGATTCTTGTCGTTGTCGCGAGGAACGGTGATCTGCGCGCCCTGGCTGATCTGACGGGCACGGTGGCCGGCCAGGAGCACGAGCTCGAAGCGGTTGTCGACCTTGTCGATGCAATCTTCAACGGTTACGCGGGCCATGAGCTGCCCCTTTCATGCCTGGATTTAATGGAAAACAGGCGCGGTCCATAACCTGAACGCCGCCAAAATACAAGCTTTTTGGCAATATCAGTCCGGGGCCAGGTCCGGGTCAAGTCCGGGGCCGGCCAAGGCGTGGTCTGGGCGCGCGTCGCCTGCGACGATACGGCACCGATCACAATTGCTTGCTATGCAGCATCATATCCTTGGATTGCCGTAAAACCGGCGTTATCTCGAATGACGAAGGTCAGCCGGTTATTTCAAGCCGACCGATAGTCACGCGCATTTAGACGGCCGCTTATTTTCGAAAAGGAATATTTTCCATGTTCGACCCTCGTGAAAAAATCGCTCTTTTCATCGACGGAGCCAATCTTTACGCCACGTCGCGCGCGCTCGGCTTCGACATCGACTACCGCAAGCTTTTGTCGAGCTTCCAGAAGCGCGGCTACCTGCTGCGTGCTTACTACTACACCGCGCTGGTCGAGGATCAGGAATATTCCTCGATCCGGCCGCTGATCGACTGGCTCGACTATAACGGCTTCAAGGTGGTGACCAAGCCGGCCAAGGAGTTCACCGACTCGACCGGCCGCCGCAAGATCAAGGGCAATATGGACATCGAGCTGACGGTCGATGCGCTGGAACTTGCCGATGTCGTCGACCACTATGTCATCTTTTCCGGCGACGGCGATTTCCGCACGCTGGTCGAGGCGCTGCAGCGGCGCGGGCGCAAGGTCTCGATCGTCTCCACCATGGCTTCACAGCCGCCGATGATTTCCGACGATCTGCGCCGCCAGGCGGACCATTTCATCGACCTGATGACGCTGAAGAGCGAGGTCGGCCGCGATCCGTCCGAGCGGCCGGTGCGCCGGCCCGAGCCGGCCGAAGTCGACGAGGACGACTATTGACGGCGGCGGTCTTGACCGCTCCCTTGGTCGCATCCCCCGAGCCTGATCGCGACTGCCCGCTCTGCCCGCGGCTGCATGATTTTATCGCGCAATGGCGGCAGCGCGAGCCGTCCTGGTTCAATGCGCCGGTGCCGACCTTCCTGCCGCCCGAGGGCGAGGATGCCGTTAAACTGTTGATCGTCGGGCTGGCGCCAGGCCTGCGTGGGGCGAACAGGACGGGGCGTCCCTTCACCGGCGACTACGCCGGCGACCTGCTCTACAACACGCTGATCGCGCACGGCTTTGCGCGCGGCCAATTCAAGGCGCGGCCCGATGACGGGCTGGAGCTTGTCGGCACGGCGATCACCAATGCGGTGCGCTGCGTGCCACCGGACAACAAGCCGGTCGGCGCCGAGATTGCCACCTGCCGGACGTTCCTGGTGCCGACGATCGCGCGGTTTAAAAACCTGCGCGCCGTGCTGGCGCTGGGCTCGATCGCGCACCAGTCGACCGTGCGGGCGCTGGGTGGGCGTGTTGCCGCTTATCCCTTCCGCCACGGCGGACAGCAGCAAACCAATGGCGTCACGCTGTTCTCCAGCTATCATTGCTCGCGCTACAACACCAACACCGGCGTGCTGACGGAAACGATGTTCGTCAACGTGTTCAGTGATATAGCCGCGTTTCTGGAGAGATAGATTCGGGCGGTGGCGCAAACAGCTCGGCCAATTTCTCCTGCCCGCCCTGAAGGACATTCAGATCGACATCGCCACTGATGCCGTCGACGCGACCCCTGTCGTGGTACTGCCAATAGATCCAGTCGTCATGACCTGGCCACAGCGCCAGCGAACGAACCCAGTGCGGTCGGCCGACGATCTGACCGGCATAGACCCGCGCAGCCTCGTCGGTCACATAGAGGATCGCTGTCTTGCCGAAAGCTGCCTCGACAGGGCGCAGGAAAGCCGAGAGTTCGACATTCAATTCTTCGGGCGATGGCCGCCGCGGACAATTGCCGACAAATTCTATGTCCACCACCGGCGGCAGCAGCGATTGATCGCGCGGCACGACGGAGATGAAATTGCGCGCCTGATCGGCGCCAGGCCTGCAGAAGGTGAAGAAATGATAGGCACCGACCGCCAGCCCGGCCGCACGCGCCTCACGCAGATTGGCGGCGAAGGCGTCGTCGACATGGTCGCCGCCCTCGGTCGCCTTGATGACGGCGAAGGCGACATCGTCGGCGGCAACACGGCGCCAGTCGATCTGCCGCTGATGATGGGAAACGTCGATACCTCTGACCGGATATTTGCTTCGGTCCGGAGAAAACGTCTGGAAGTAGAAATAGCCGACGGCCGCGACGACGCACACGAGGATCAGGCTGGCCGCACCCCAAAGAACGATCCGGTTCTTCAAAAGAGTGGTTCCCAGCCTACCCACGCTCCTTCAGCAACCGGCCTTTCTCGCGCGACCAGTCGCGCTGCTTTTCGGTCTCGCGCTTGTCGTGCAGTTTCTTGCCGCGACCAACGGCGAGCAGCACTTTGGCCCGGCCCTGGTCGTTGAAGTAGATTTTTAGCGGCACCAGCGTCATGCCTTCGCGATCGACGCTCTGCGACAGCTTGGCCATCTCGCGTTTGTTGAGCAGCAGCTTGCGGCGCCGGCGTGGCTCGTGGTTGAAGCGGTTGGCCTGCAGATATTCTGGCAAATAGGAGTTGATCAGCCAGATCTCACCGCCCTCGACCGAGGCGTAACTGTCCTGGATGTTGGCCTGGCCCTGGCGCAGCGACTTCACCTCGGTGCCGGTCAGCACCAGGCCGGCCTCGATCGTGTCGAGCACCTCATAGGAAAACCGTGCCTTGCGGTTTTCCGCAACGGTCTTGTTGTTGGGATCGGCTTTTCTGACTTGATTCATGACGTCTAGAGTCCGTTTCGAAACTCGCTCCTGCGAGTCAGATGATGGTGGCACCGAGACCCGGAGCGGAGCGTACATATAGTACGTGAGCACCGGAAGCGCAGGTGACGCCTTCAGATGGCCGCAGGAGTAGAATTTCCAAACGGGCTCGCTAATTAATCAAGCCGGCGTGCTTCATGGCCGCATCGATCTTTTCGGCGGTCGACTGCTCGACGGTGACCAGCGGTGAGCGCAGCACGTTCTCGACCTTGCCGAGCTTCGACAGCGCATATTTCGCGCCGGACACGCCGGGTTCAATGAAGATCGCCTTGTGCAGCGGCAGCAGGCGGTCCTGCAAATCCAGCGCCTTGGCGCCGTCGCCGGAAAGCGTCGCCTCCTGGAATTCGGCGCACAGCCTAGGTGCGACATTCGACGTCACCGAGATGCAACCGACGCCGCCATGGGCGTTGAAGCCGAGCGCCGAGGCATCCTCGCCCGAAAGCTGGATGAAATCCTTGCCACAGGTCGCACGCTGCTCGGAAACCCGCTCGACCTTGCCGGTGGCGTCCTTGACGCCGACGATATTCTTGAAGTCGTGAGCCAACCGGCCCATCGTCTCGGGCATCATGTCGATCACCGAGCGCGGCGGGATGTTGTAGATGATGATCGGCAGACTGGTCGCCCTGGCGACGGCGGCGAAATGTTCATAGAGGCCGCGCTGCGTCGGCCTGTTGTAATAAGGCGTGACGACCAGTGCCGCGTCGGCGCCCGCCTTCTCGGCATATTGCACCAGGCCAACCGCCTCTTCGGTGTTGTTGGAGCCGGCGCCGGCGACGACCGGAGCGCGGCCTTTGGCCACCTCGATGCACACCTTGACGACGTGGCGGTGCTCGTCATGCGACAGGGTCGGCGACTCGCCTGTCGTGCCGACAGGAACCAAACCGGTCGTGCCTTCGGCGATCTGCCAGGCAACGAGGGCGCGAAAGGCTTTCTCGTCGAAACGACCGCTCTTTTCGAACGGTGTCACGAGCGCGGTAAGCGAGCCTCTCAGCATGTCGTCCAACTCCTTGGGACTTCTCGGGTTTTGACTTCTCGGGTTTGTCGTGCGCGCCTTCTAGCCGAAAGCGAAGCGGCGCACCATAGTCTCGACACCGTTGCGCGGCAAGCATGGCAGTAGTGCCAGCAAGCGCAATTTGAACGACCTTGGTAGCGCTTTGTTTACGGCCTCTTCATAGCAGCCAACTAGGCTTCAGTTGATCTGTGCCTGTTGGTAATGTGTAGACAGGAAATGATGAAGACCATGCCGACCAAGCAGCCTCATTTTTTTGCGCTGCTTGGCGCAATCCTCCTGCTGATGCCGAGCGGCGTGGCCGCCGGCAAGATCGATGTGCAGGTCACGTCGGCCATTCCGATGCCCCACCTGCAGGGTACGGGCCTGCAGGATACGAGATCCCCATCCGCCAGCGTCGCCAGGCTGAAGAGCGGCCTTGACGCGCTGGCGGCAAACGACGTTGCCGGAGCGCGTCAAGTGCGCGAGGCTCTGCCGGTCAAGTCGCTCGACCGGCACATCCTTGCCTGGGCGATCGCGCTCTATGGCGGCGACAAGGTGCCAAGCGGCGACATCGCCGATGCTGCGAAGATGTTGCCGAACTGGCCGGGCATGATCGCCTTGCGCAAGAACAGCGAGCGCGCGCTCTATCGCGAGAACCCCGCGCCTGAGATCGTGGTGCAGGCATTCGGCGGCAGCCAGCCGCAAACAGTCGAGGGCGTGGTGATCCTCGCCCGCTCGTATGTGTCGCGGGGCGACGTCAAGGCGGCGCGCTCGGTGCTGTCGCCTTTCTGGCGCACCGAAAAACTGGAAGCCAAGGACGAAGCTGACATCATCCAGGAATTCGGCAAGCTGATCCCCGCAGCCGACCACCGCTTCCGCATGGAGCGCATGTTCTATGCCGACCGGGTCAATTCCGCGCTGCGCGTCGCCGGCCTTGCCGACGCCCAGCAACTGGCCGACGCCTGGGCGGCGGCGGCCAAGGGCGACAAGAACGCGGCCAAACTGCTGAAGGCCGTGCCCGCCGCGCAGCGTTCGGCCGGCTATTTCTTTGCGCAAGCCCAATATCTGCGCAAGCAAGACAAGCTTTCCGACGCCGTCGCAATGGTGATGAAGGCGCCGAGCGACCGCAACGCGCTGGCCGACCCGGATGCCTGGTGGGCCGAGCGTCGAGTATTGTCGCGCGAACTGGTCGACCAGGGCGACATGAAGACCGCCTACAGGATCGTAGCAGCACATGCCGCCGAAAGTGCCGCCAATGCGGCGGATGCGGAGTTCCATGCCGGCTGGTACGCGCTGCGCGGCCTCAACGACCCCAATACCGCTGCCAAGCATTTCGCGCGGATCGCCGATCTCACTCAGGGGCCGATATCGCTGTCGCGCGCCTATTATTGGCTCGGCCGTGCAGCCGAAGTCGGTGGTCCCGGCAATGCGAAGGATCATTTCACCCGTGCCGCCGCCTATGGCACGACGTTCTACGGCCAACTCGCCGGCGAGCGCGTCGGCCGGCAGGTGCTCAACATCGCCTATCCCTCGCCTGATACCACCGACCGCCGCAATTTCGCCGGCCGCGAAGCTGTCAGCGCCATCAGGCGGCTGCAGGAGGCGGGCTATGAGCGCTATGCCGACACGCTTTACCGCGACCTCGCCGGACAGTTAAGCAGTCCCGGAGAGCTGGCGCTGCTGGCCATGATGGCGGAAAAGCAGGGCAATCATTTCCTGGCGCTGAAAGTCGGCAAGATCGCCGGCGCGCGCGGCATCGATGTCGGCGCGCTGTCGCATCCGCTCGGCGTCATTCCCGACACCGCCAACATTTCCGGCTCGGGCAAGGCGCTGGCCTATGCGATCGCCCGCCAGGAAAGCGAGTTCAACATCGGCGCCGTCTCCAGCGCCGGCGCGCGCGGGCTGCTGCAGCTGATGCCGGGGACCGCCAAGCAATTGGCAAAGAAGGCCGGAATGATTTTCTCGCAAGCGCGGCTGACCACCGACGCCGGCTATAATGCGACGCTGGGCGCCGCCTTCCTCGGCGAGCAGCTCGGCCGCTTCGACGGCTCCTACGTGCTGACCTTTGCCGGCTACAATGCCGGCCCCAACCGCGCCGCCCAGTGGGTGGCGAAATACGGCGACCCGCGCGGCAAGGACATCGACGCCGTCGTCGACTGGATCGAACGGATTCCCTACACGGAAACAAGAAGTTACGTCCAGCGCGTGATGGAGAATTACGAAGTCTACAAGATGCGTATTTCCGGCAAATACGACATTGTGGGCGACCTGGTGAACGGGCGGAGTTGAACCAAGGAAGGCAGGTTAAGCCAGAGGCTGGCGATCCTTCGCGCCCCCTCTGTCCTGCCGACGGCTAAGTCGATTTTGACCCTACCTGCCCTCGCCTGTAGCAGTCGGGACGATCCGGCAACGGCGAGGAATCGAGTCCAAATGTCGAGCGGTTTTTCCGACTTCTTCTACGCTTCGCCGGACGGGCTGCAACTCCACGCCCGTATCTACGGCGAAGCGAACTCCGGACGCTGGCCGGTCGTCTGCCTGCCCGGCCTCACCCGCAATAGCCGCGACTTTCATGAGCTGGCGCTGCACCTGTCGCGACGAGCGAAAAATCCGCGCAAAATCGTCGCCTTCGACTATCGCGGGCGCGGGCAGTCCGCCTACGACCCCGATATCGGCCACTACAATGTCGGCGTCGAGGCCGGTGATGTTCTCGCCGGGCTGGCGGCGCTTGATATCGAGGAAGCGGGCTTCATCGGCACGTCACGTGGCGGGCTGATCATTCATGTGCTCGGCGCGATGCGACCGACCATCCTGAGGGCCATCGTTCTCAACGATATCGGCCCGGTGGTCGAGGCCGGCGGCCTCGCCCATATCCGCTCCTATCTCGAGCGCGCGCCAAAGCCGAAAACCCATGCCGAGGCGGTCGGCGCCCTGCGCGGCGCGCATGGCAGCGACTTTCCAGCCCTGACTGAGGTGGATTGGGACCGCATGGTATCGGCCCTCTACCGAGAGACGGATGACGGGCTGGTGCCGGATTTCGACCCGAAGCTGGTCGACACGCTGGCGGGTCTCGATCTCACCCAGCCGTTGCCGGCACTGTGGCCGCAGTTCGAGGCGCTGGCGGCGGTGCCCTTGCTCACCATACGTGGCGCCAATTCGAAGCTGCTGTCCACTGAGACGCTCGAACAGATGCGAAAGCGTGTTCCCCATATCGAAACGATCACGGTCGAGGGCCAGGGCCATGCGCCTTTCCTCGAGACCGGCGGCCTGCCCGGCGCCATCGCCGCTTTTCTGGATACGGCCGAACAGCAGATCGGCTCGAAGTAAAACCTCCAGGATCGACTTCGATCCTGGAGGTTTTTACTTGAATTTGGCTTACGCGGACTTCGAATTTTTCCGGGGCGCCTTGGATGAGGCTTTCGCCGCGACCGGCTCGCTCCTTGGTTCCGCAGAAGACAGAGGGCGTTCCGCCTCCGATCCATTGCACCGAGGGGTTTCCAGCACGACGACGCAGCCGTCGAGGTCGTTCGTGGCAAGATGCGCGTAACGCATGGTCATCGAAAGCGTCTGGTGGCCAAGCCACATCTGCACACGCCTGATGTCGATGCCGCCCTGGACGAGACGCGAGGCGCAGGTGTGGCGCAATATGTGCGGCACGACCTGTTCGTCGGCGCCAAGGCCGACTTCGGCCTTCGCATCGTTCCAGATGGCGCGAAATTGCGCCTGGCTGAGCTTGGTGAAAGGACCTTTGGGCCGACGGCCCTCGGTGACCGGCAGCTTGATCACCTCTTTGGTCCGGGCAGTGAGTGGAATGGTGCGGCTGCGGCCGGATTTGGTGATCCAGAAGCTGACGCGATGCTCCTGGATATCATTCCAGATCAAGCCCAGCGCCTCGCCGAGGCGACAGCCGGTGTCGACGAGAAAGACCGAAAGCCGGTAAGCGTCCTCGCTGCGTCTCTTTATGGCGGCGAACAGCTGGGCTTCCTCATCCCGCTCGATGAAGCGAATCCGTCCCGCCCGCTCCTTCTGGCGGCGGAACTCGGGCAGGCTGTGGATATCCCCCATCTTGTGAGCCTTGCGCAGCAGTTTGCTGAGAGCAGCCATCTTTCGATTGATGGTTGCGTTGCTGTTGCCGCGCTGGCGCAAGGTGCCGATAAGGTTGTCCAGGGTACTCTGGTCAAAGGCGCTGAAACGCTCCCCAAGGAGAATCTCGTCTATTTCGCCGATGAAGGAGCTGACATTGTATTTATGCCGCCCATCATCCCAAAGTATGTCTCGGTATGCTGAAAACAGCTCCCCGACCTTGTACGACTTTACTTCTCTGATCTTGTTATAACTGTATTTTATTTTTGCGTTTTGAGAAGAAAACATCGAAAAATGGTCAGAGGGAGCACCCTCTTGAATCGCTTCGTTTGTCATTGTCTTGCCACACCCCCGGAGTGGATAGGTCAGCCCTATCTGCCTGGGAGCGTCCTTTCAAGAGTTTTGATCACGCAGTTGTGATTTCATCCGCCATCAACGAATCCCACGAAATCTTCCCACGGACCTTATTCAGCTACCGTTACCCCCTGTTCCTTCTGTTTGCCTTGATCCAGGTCACGAAACAAAACAGCCCGGGCATTGAAGCGCCCGGGCTGGAATTTCACTTGTTTTAAGCCCAGCCCTTAGAACGAGCGCTGGAAGCGGAGCTGGCCGCCAAAGCTGTCGTCGTCGTCCGCACCGGTCCAGTTGGAGACAGAATCCTCGCCTAAGCTGAAGTAGGAGGCCTCCGCCGTGATCGTCAGGCCGGGGACGATGTCATAGGCGATGTTCGCCACGACGCCGAGATTCTTGCCCTCGTCATACGAGACCTGGGTGTTGAACGAGGTCTTCTCGTTGATGGTGTAGGTGCCACCGCCCCAGACTGCCCAATTGCCGCTCCACAGCTTGTACATGCCGCGACCGTTGGCGTCGAATACATATGACGTATCCGTGTAGTTGTCGTCCGTGCCGTAGCCGGCCATGATGAACAGCGACAGGTTCTCCATCGGCGTGACGTCGAGGCGAACCTTACCGGCCACCTCTTCGTAGTTGCTGTCGTAAGCAACGACGCCGGTGATCGCGCCCCAGCCCTGCGTCCACTTCACGCCGCCGACGACATGCGGAACGTAGCTGTCGATCGTGAAGTCGCCGTAGCCTTCTTCGAGCGAGACGACGGCG